>CBHEUU010000621.1:0-3305 GCA_965990355.1 uncultured Chitinophagaceae bacterium | reverse complement strand
CAGATCTTCGCCCAGCTCAACTGTTCTTACAGGAAACTGTGAAGCGAAATAAACAGCCTGGTAATCGAAATCCGAATGGTTAATATCCTTATTCTTCGTACATGAAGCAAGTACAGCTGTTACCAGGAATAAACCTGCAAAAATCTTCTTCATATTCATGTCTTATTAATAGTTTAAAATAAATCAGTCAAAAAATTACTGCCAGCCCTTGTTTTGAACAAGGTTGGTAAACTTGAGCATTTCTGAGAACGGGATCGGCCCGTAATACATGTAATCCTGGTATGTTCTGTTCTCAACTGTAAGCATTTGTATATTGCCACTATTTACGTCCAGGCCACGGGCAGGTTCATTCAACGGTGCTTTCCAGCGTCGCAGGTCCCAGAACCGGAAACTTTCGAAGCAAAGCTCAAGGCGGCGTTCGTTGCGGATCAGTTCACGCATTTTATCTTTATCGCCTTTGATCTCTTCGAGATAAGCATCGCCATTGTTTGTGCCAACACCGGCCCGTTTGCGGATCGCTTTTATAACGTCATAAGCTGAATACGGATGTGTCCCGGTTCCTAAAGGCCCCCATGCTTCATTGGCCGCCTCGGCATAAGCCAGATACATTTCAGTATAGCGGATGCGTGGAGTGTATTTATTTTTACCCGTAATTGAAGAAGGATTTCGATTAACATCCATACGCAGACGCTTCTTCAGATAATAACCAGTTCTTGTGGAAGCAGACCTGACATTGATCCCGTTATCTGAACCGGAAGCACTTCCTGTATAAATGACCTGATTACCTACACCGGCTGTGCTGCCATTGAAAATGATGTAGCGTGCAAAGCGGGGATCTCTTCCCTCATAAGGGGCTGCAGCGTTATAATTACTGTTGCTGTTGGTAATCGGGTAACCATTCAACATCGGGAAGGCATCCACGAGATTCTGCGTGGGGTTCATATACCCGGTACCAAATAAAGTAGGAGGATAATTCTGTGCTTCCTGATCACTGTTGTTTGTCTGGATGTTTTCCCTCCAGATAATTTCAGGAGGATTATTACCTCCGCTCAGTCCGTCGATCTCGCTGTTATTAGCATAATAAGAAATGCCTGTAGCCGGCAACCCATTCACGCCGCCTTTATAATCTATCACGGCCGCCGCGAAATCTGCTGCGTTGGTCCATGTGGTGGTATTGGAAGCGTCCTGGAAAGCAGGGCTTGATGCCAGTAAAGCAGCCCTTGCACGGAAAGACCTTGATATAAGGCCATTGAATAACTGCCGGGCGTATTGCCCCATTACCCTGTTATAAACTTCCGGCTTCTGCGTAGCTGCACGAAAACGTTCAGGTATCAGGCTGGCAGAATTTACATCATTGTATTCGAGAGGTAAATTATAATCAGCACTGTCCAGATCTTTGTAGATCTGTTGCATACATGCCTCGAAGCTTGCCCGAGGGAGATTCATATCAGAATTGATCGTCTGAAATTCAGTAAAAATGGGCACACCAAGCAGCTGGCCATCCGCTGAATACCCGCCATGTGCACGCAGCAGGAAATACATATACAGCGCTCTCAGGCCATAAGCCTCACCTTTCATCCGCATATTAAAAAGCCGGGAAGCTTCCGGATCAGCCGCCCATTTCACTTTTTCAGCGTTTGCGAGAAAAAGATTGATATACTGAATGGCGCCATACGACTGGTTCCATACAGATACAGGATTGTTTGCCGCAGTCCATGAGCCTGTAGCCATTTGTAAAAGTCCATTGCTCAATTGGTTGGTCACTGCATCGTCTGTTGCATAGTCACTGTTATCGTAGTAGCCGGGTATGCTCCTGTATGCATTGATCAAAAACCCCTGTGCGTAGTTGGCATCGGTATACATCTGATCGATCGTCTTCAGATTTTCTTCGTCCGGCGACATGATTTTTTTGCATCCGGTAGCCGCAAGAACAATAGCACCGATTATCATCAAATTTCTTTTCATATAGTAATGCACTTTATTGATTCGTTAAAAAGAAGCCTTGAGGCCGATGTTATAAAAACGATACTGTGGCGCTGTTCCAATATTTGTTTCCATCAGCTTACGTTCTTTCGAAACAACCAGCAGATTATCGCCAAGAACGTACACACTCATACCATGCACAAAGGAGTTTTTGAATATTGCCGCGTTGAAATCGTAAGTAAGCTGAACTCTTGCCAGGTTAAACCGGTTGTTTTTATACATCCAGAAAGTAGAGTTCTGAAAATTGTTATTGCCGGCTGTTGAGGTAAGTCGCGGATAAGTCGCTGTGTTCTTCGTCTGTTCAGTCCAGCGTCCCCATACCACATCAGAGTATTTACTGCTGCCCCTCACCCAGTAATAAGAACTGTTCTTGAATCCGATTGCGCCTGACTGTCCGTTACCGAGAGCGAACAATGTGAAATTCTTCCATTTAACGGTAAGGTTCAAACCATAAGTGAATGGATTGGCTGCCCAACCATTGCGCCCGAGATCAACCTGATCCCTGCTGTCAATGATCCCGTCATTGTTCACGTCTGTATACTTGATATCACCAGGTTTTACTGTACCACCAAAAGTCTGCCGCGCGTGATTGTCAATCTCTGCCTGATCCTGGAAAAGTCCTTCACTGAGGTAACCCCAGTATGCATCGAGATCCCGGCCTGCCCTGTACTGGTAGTCAACTGCCTGCACTTCGTCCCTGCGAACGGCTTTCGACGAAAAGAACATACCGACTACGCCGACTGAATATTGCACCTGTCCGGCTTTGCTGTTGACATTAACTGCAAAATCAACCCCGGAACGCCTGTCATTATTGTAGTTGAGCCATGGGCGGAAATCACCGGAACCTGTAAAGTAGGATGGGAAGATTGTTGTACCGCGTGTCAGTAGGCCATTGGTATTCTGCCTGAAATAATTAACATCAAGCGTGATCAGGTTCTTCAACAATGAAGCCTCTAACCCTGCACGGAATTCTTTGCGTTGTATAAAAGTGAGATCAGGATTATCACCCTGCCCCGACATAGTTGTCCAGCCTCCTGCTACACCGTCCCTCCACTGGTACCATCCACCAAGCGTGCTGGTGTTTCCATAATAGCCCTGATAGAGATAATAGTCAGTTGGTGTGCCGCTGTTGGGCTTTACACCGGTAATATCCAGGTCCTGCTTGATAGAAGCATAAGATGCGGAGAGCTTAAGATTGTCGACAAAGGAAATATTTTCTTTGAAAAATCCTTCATCACTGATACGCCATCCCACTGTTACAGCCGGTGAAAATGCTTCACGTTTACCGGAAGGCAGTTTAGCTGAATGAACCAGTGCACTTG
>CBHEUU010000620.1:0-3312 GCA_965990355.1 uncultured Chitinophagaceae bacterium | reverse complement strand
ATGCAATACATTCGGACAGGTGCATTCTTCAGAATCCGCCAGCGTGAGAATAATGCTAAAAGTTCAAAATAAAAAAGCAGGACGAGCCTGCTTCGGAAACGACAAGGATGATGGGAGAACTTTTTGATTATATATCTATAAAGGATAAGTAAGTACTTGCCGCGAAAATAGCCTGCTTATCTGCTTACACCAATACTCCCAAAGAGGTACATTTATTATCCTTCTGTACTATTTAATAAATAAACCAGGTGAGGAAAGCTGCTGATACTGTTTTTCTGCAACATGCGGCGGCGATGGGTTTTTACTGTTTCAACCGTGATGCCAAGCTTATTGGCAATTTGCTTGGAAGAAAAACCACGGGCTACAAGCAATGCGATCTCTCTTTCCCTTTCTGTTAATTCAAGTTTGGGTAAAGAGTGTTCTTCTTTACGGAGGAGTTTATGAAAAGCCATTTGCACTGCTACCAGTAATTGCGTATCCGTGTATGGTTTTACCACATACATTACCGGCTCCGCTGCAAATGCTGCTTCCAGTGTTTTACTGTCTGCATAAGCTGTAAGAAATACGATCTCACAGCCATGCATTTTTTTTAACTGCCTGGCCAGTTCAATCCCGTTCGTTTCTCCTTTTATATGAATATCGCAGATCACTACCTGTGGCACTGTTGCCGCCTGGCTACAGAGCAGCAATGCAGAAGCTGCGTCCCTGGCGGTGCCGATAAGATGATAGTCCTCTTCTTCCAGCAGTTCAACAATACTTTCAGCAGTGATCAGTTCATCTTCCACTACCAGTATACCTGTATTTTCTTTCCGGTTCATTACACGCTTATTTCAATCGTATAGGCGGTGCCGGGGTTCTGTTGCACCGTCATCTTTCCGTTTAATTGTTTTACCAAAGTTTGCACCAGTTTCATTCCAAAAGAGCCTGCTTTTTCTTCACCCAGGCCTTTGCCATTATCGGCCACCTGCAACTCAAGCAGCTTTGCCTGTTTTTGTTGAAGGCTGATAGTAACCGACGGTTCACTAATGCCGTTAAAAGCATGCTTAAATGCATTTGTTACCAGTTCATTTACGATCAGGCCTATGGGCATCACCAGGTCAATGTCGAGACTTGTTTCGGGTAGCCGCACATCAGTTTGTATGTTTTGGTTGGTGTAACCGAAACTACCGGCCAGGGATTGTGAAAGATTTTCGAGATAATCCTTTACATCAATCGCTGCAAGATCTTTATCCATATAAAGCCGTTGGTGTATCAATGCCATTGCATTGATGCGGCTGCGGCCTTCTTCCATCGCAAGCCTGGCTTTTTCATCTTCTGTACGGTTTGACTGCAGGGATAGGAGTCCCGACACTACCTGCAAATTGTTCTTCACCCGGTGATGCAATTCCCTTACCAGTGTTTCAATGCGTTGATTCTTTTCATTCAGCAGTTTTGCTGCTTTTTTCTTTTGATAATAACTGCGGATATATAATCCTAGAGCCAGTAACAATAGCAGAAGTCCGCCGGCCATCAACCAGATGGTTTTATTGCGTGCTTCCAGCTTTACAGCATTCAGCTCTTTTTCCTTTTTCTCCAGCAGCAATTGGCTTTCCTTTTTTTCAATCTCGTACTGCGACTGGGCTTTTACCATATTGATGGCTTCACCTTCTGTAAGCAGTGTATCTTTTATGCTGATATATTTTGCCTGGTAAGCCGACGCTTTTTCAAAATCACCGGTTTCCTGGTAATGTTCTCCTAATGAACGGTAAATGGTTTGCTGCAATTCAGTACCATCATTCCTTACCATATTCAGGGAATGGATAAGATGTTCTTCCGCTTCATTATAACGTTTCAGTTTGCGGAGCACCACACCGATGCTGTTTGTGGTGGAAGCAATATCATTTACAGATTTGGTTTCCTTACGCATCTTTAGCGCCCGTTGCAGGTAATCCAATGCTTTTGGATATTCTTCCCGGTCAAGGTAATAATTGCCCAGGTTATTATACACCATTGCTGTACCGGGCTTGTCATTTGTTTCTTCAAAAAAAGAAAGGGACCGCTGGTAAAAATATTCTATCGAATCATAACGGTGCAAACGTGCTGATGCAATAGCAAGATTGCTGTAAGCAAGAGCAATGGAGGTTTTATTGTTCACCTTTTCACTCAATAAAGCAGCCAGGCGATAGTATTGCAAAGCCTGATCTAATTGAGAAGTGGTGGTGTATACATTAGCGAGGTTATTATACGACTGCACTAATGCTCTTTCATCTTTCAGTTTTTCTTTGATACGGATGCTTTCCAGGTGAAGGCTGATCGCTTCATCATAGCTGGCAGATTCATTCAGCGTATTGGCCTTGTTCATATAGAGGTTGGCCAGCGATGGTTCGAGGTTATATTTTTTTGCGACTGCAATGCCATCGTCATAGTTCTGCAGGGATGCTTTAAAATCAGAAAGCCGGCGATTGATAATGCCGAGCCTGTTGAGCACTTCTGATGTTTCTCTTTCCAATCCTCCCTCTTTCAGTAATTGCAGGCTGCGGGTAAGCAATGTTTTCGCTTCTTCAAAGCGGCCCATCTGTTGCAGGTTGCGGCCCATATTGCTGCAGGCAAGGGCAATTCCCTGTTTGTAGTTGATTTTTTCTGCCAATGCAAAAGAAGTGGAATCAACAGAAAGCGCGAGCAGATATTTATTCTGGCGGCTGTATAAACCGGACAGTTGCAGGTAAGCATCTACCTGTCCTTTTTCATTACTGCTTTGTTGATAGATGGCTAACGATTGCTGTGCATCTGCCAAAGCCTGCGGTGTTTGTGGTGCAGGATATGAACGGCTTCGCAAAACCAGCAGTCGTGCTTTTTCGTTTTCATCGGCTGCAGCATTGATCAATTTGCTAAGGCTGTCTGTACGGGACGTTTGAGTATATGCGGTCATTCCTGCCAGTAGCAGGCTCAGAGCCCAAAAAATTTCTTTCATTTAGGTGGCGGGTGGGTGGTACCTGCAATATAGAAACTCTTTCGGAAATAAAGGATGTGAGATGCAGGATGCGGGATATTCTATGTCAGAAACTTATTTCTATTACCGAGCATCCCGTCTCAATACTCCAGCAGCCTCCGGATCATCCCATCTAACCGGGCTTTTGCCATAAAGTTTTTTTCCAGTTCAATGCTGAAAGGAATAGGCGTGTCCAATGATGCACACCGCATTACCGGTGCATCAAGCCATTCAAAGCAATGCTCCCCTGTCCAGGCAGCCACTTCCCCACCGATGCCGCCGGTCAACGTGTCTTCATGCAGGATAAGTACCCGGCCGGTCCGTTGTACGGCTGCGCGGATGGC
>CBHEUU010000619.1:0-3321 GCA_965990355.1 uncultured Chitinophagaceae bacterium | reverse complement strand
ATGATAAAATATGGTGTCGGTTTCCATTCTTGGGAAATAGGAGGGGAGATCTTCTTTTGCAATACGCCCAAAGCCGCTCTTTTCGTAAAAGCGATGGGCGGCTTTTAATTGATCTACCGTACCAAGATAGAGATCTGTTATATTGTTGGCCTTGCAATAGCTGATAAGTATTTCGAGCAAACGACTGGCAATTCCATACTCTTTGCCACGCCATTCTTTTCTTACAAACATCTTGCGGATAGCGCCGGCTTGATGGCCAGTAGCGATCAGGGCAATGGAGCCTACCAGTTTTTCACCGTCGAAAGCGCCCCAGAATTTGCCACCGGTAGCATCGTAGTTTGCTTCAATATCAAGCAAATCTGGTTGGCTTTCCAGGGTAATCGGTACGTTGAACTCGATTTGTTGTATTGGCAGAATGAGGTCAACAATCTCCTGGCAATGGCGGTTATCGAGAGGTTTTATGATAATGGAAGAGTTCATACTAATCTATTTATTTCAAAAGTACGTAGTTAACTACGTATATAAAAACATTTTTCTCCCGCACATACCCTATAGGCATAAACAAAAGATTATCAGCGAAATATATCAATGACATACCGAATAATTATTCGGTATGCCTCTTGCTGCTAATTGCGATAACTTTGAGCTGTAAAATCTTATTCGAAATGAACTACAAAAGAAAAATCAGTGAAGATCTGACTTGCGGGCTTGTTATAGCCGCAAAAGCTTTTGGTTCCAAATGGAAACCCTGTATACTCGATGCAATAAACAAAGGTTTTCACCGGCCAAGTGAAATGCACAAACAAGTTCCTGAAGCCACCCCGCGTGTACTGGATATGCAATTAAGAGAACTGGAAAATGACGGCCTGGTTGAAAAAAGACAGCGATCAATCTATCCTTTGCATACTGATTATTATTTAACTCCAACCGGTTTATCCGTATTACCCTTAATAGAAGCGATGGAGAAATGGGGATTGGAGAATAAAAGGCTTTACGTGAAAGAACAACAGCGAGCCTGAACTGCCTTTGTAAAATTCATACATACCGAATCTTTTCTCCGTTATTGTTTGCCACACTCGCCTGATGGAAGTTTGCTTATTAAATCCGTAGAATGAGCAAATCAATCACCAACAAACCTGGTAACCCGGTAAGAGAATTTCTAAGAATCATCCAGGGCGTACTTATTTTAGCATTGTCCTTCTATTTCATCTATCAATCGCTTCATTTTTTTAAGCTGACCCCGGAAGAACTGGGAAAATATTTCAGTATAAAATGGATTCTGATCTTTCATATCAGCGCCGGAGCAATAGCCCTGGTGGTCGGCCCCTTTCAATTATGGGAAAAATTCAGGACCAGGAGATGGCGGCTGCATCGGTGGCTGGGGTTTGTTTATTTATTAGCCATACTGGTTAGTTCGGCTTGTGCTGTTTATCTATCTGCTACAACCGCCTTTGAAATAAATTGGGCTTATGCATTTTCATTGCATGTATGGGTAAGCGTTTGGATCATATCAACCGGGATTGCGTATTATGCAGCTATAAAAAGGAAATTTGTATTGCACCAGGAATGGATGACGAGGAGTTATATTGCTACCCTGGCTTTTGTTACGTCTGCAACTGTTCTTAAACTGCCTTTCGTGCAAAACCTGGGCAGCTTTGCAGAGATATCACCTTCGATTTTCTGGTTTGGGTGGGCAGTTCCGTTTTTTGTGTATGATGTTCTTTTGTCGGTTAAGCGAAAGAAGTAGGCTTAATTTTCCAGTTGGTTTTATACTTACATAAAACCAATCAAAAAAACATTTGAGGGAATAAAAAATAAGTTCGTCAGTTTTGCTATTTACGTTTAAATGGCCGACTGGCGAACTTATTTTTTATTCCCTCGAACTTTTTTACAAATTACTTATCTCATTTTTAGCATACAGTCTGTTATTGCAATATAGAACCGGCCAGGCTGCAGGATCAGCCGAACACCTGTATAAAAAAGTAAGCGATATTAAATTAAGCTAAAACCAAAAATTATGAGAAAGTATTTATTGGGAATAATGGCTGTAATATTGGCCATGTCCCTGAGCGCTTTTACCAGCACTAAACAGGATGCGTCTAAAAGTCAGGAATCTCTATATTGGTTTGAGTATAACCCAACAACAGGACATACAGGGTTATATTTGGACTATGGTGTGCGGAGCGACTTTACAGCCGGCTCTTGCCACGTTGAAATTGGACTGGATTGCCGCCGGGGATACCCAATCTGGGATTTGAAAAATCAACTCGATCCCAGTTTGGGTGTGATATATGAAGATTTGCATGGCGACCGGATCGGGAAACATGGAACTTTTTGAGCCTAGTTAGGACGGTTAGTATTACTAAGGCCGCCCTATTAATTACTATCAATCTGAAATTACCAACACCGGAACTTTCAATTTTTGTTGCCGGATTATTAAGCCATTTTTTCTTAATGTTTCCTGGAATAAATCCATTCTCCCGGAAATAATTACGTTAAGATGAATGAAGAAATTCATTGGTCCAGAATATGCTAACCCGTTAATTAATGGCCTTGAAGAAAATTTAAGGTAATATTTTTTGATGGCTGAAAAAACATGCTCGAAAGGCCAATGTTGATATCGAATCAATGAATCTGACTTTGGGGCAGTGCTGCCTGAATTGCTGTAAGGAGTTCCTTTTTGCGGTATAAAAATCGAACTGTCTAATGCCTCTAATACCCAACAATCTCTCTCCAGTAACTGTATCTCTGCTTTTGGCCCAAACCGAAATGGCAGGCTCTGCTGCATTAGTTGATAAACTCTATCTGCAAGTGGCAACGGGACTCTGGAATCGTAAGTATATACATGTTCGTTATACCAGTTCACGTAACTTTCCCGGTCTCCCTTTGGAGGAAAGAATAAGCTAGAATCCTTTACATGTACCTCTGTAGTGGAATCTGTAAAATCATATTTGTTCTTTTCATTGAAAGCAAGGCGGTATAGTCCTAGAACAGTACTTGTTAAACGAAGTTGATTAGCCGGGCCACCCCTGCCTGGGACTGAAGGACCAATCTGGGGGATATCAAACGGGTGGTGAAAGATATAGGCATAGAAGCCTACACTATCCACCCAACGCCCACAGCCTTCCGCTATCAATGGAGTGGAAGTATCGAATTCTGTTAATTTAAGACGCTTTTTGAATGGGAGCGGAATGCCGACAAGGAATTTCTGAATATTTTCTACTGTGATATTCTCGACTTCTGAGGCAAAACGGAAAACCCTGGAAGAATCGAGCCAAAGCTCGCCTAATACGCCCAGGTTATTGGCCAATATTTTTTCAC
>CBHEUU010000618.1:0-3326 GCA_965990355.1 uncultured Chitinophagaceae bacterium | reverse complement strand
ACTGGTGTTAATTGCAGGTTTTATTATTTTTAGTTTCAGTGGTTTTGGGGGAACGCAGGCTTTGGGCTGGCTCACTTCAATAACACTTATTACAGCTACATTAACCAACCTGGTGTTGTTGCCTGCATTGCTGATAGGATTGGAGAAATCAAAAAAGAGTACTTCATAAAGTTCAGATACTGCATATTTTTCTATATTAAAAAGCTTACATATGTGAAGGTATAAGCTTTTTCAACTAATTTCATATCAATTATTTATCTTCTTTTTAGAAATTGATGAATGTATAATAAGGATTTTAGCCTTTTTAAATAGATTTTGCAGATAACGCAGCAAAATTAAATTTGCAACTGTCCATATTTCAACTCTGAGACGTTTGGGTTAAATCCCAAAGAATTTTTTCGACCATTTGAAGTTTGTTTAATATTGTAAGAATACTCTTTCTGGAAGAAGGGTATTGTTACGTTTTTATACACACACTAAACTTTAGACTGCACATGAGAAAACTGTTAGTAGCACTAACAGCTGTCCTGCTATTCACCGGACAGTTGTTGGCTCAGAGAACTATCACCGGTAAGGTGACAGATGAAAAGGGGGAGCCCATCCCCAATGCTTCAGTACTGGTAAAGGGATCTAACACCGGTACTGTTACTAAATCAGACGGAACTTACTCCATTACTGTTCCGGCAAATGCCAAACACTTAGTAATTTCCTCGGTTGACATGGCCACTCAAGAAGTTGCTATTGGTACGCAAACAGCGATTACTGTTTCATTGAAAAATGCTGAAAAATCTTTACAGGAAGTAGTAGTAGTAGGTTATGGCACGCAGAAGAAAGGAGATGTTACCGGCAGTATTGCTTCTGTTAAAGGTGCAGCTGTAGCCAACCGGCCAACCCAAAGTTTTGAACAGGCATTGGGCGGCCGTGCTGCTGGTGTTCAGATCACTATTCCGAGTGGGGTATTGAATGCTCCGCCAGTGATCAGGATCCGCGGAACGAACTCTATCTCATTGAGCTCTTATCCGCTGATCGTAATTGATGGTATCCCTGTTATCACCGGCGATCAAAGTTCGACCGCTGCGGCCGGCAACGTGCTGGCAAGTATTAATCCCAACGATATCGAGAGCATTGATATCGCGAAGGATGCTGCCGCTTCTGCCATTTATGGAAGCCGTGCTGCCAATGGTGTGATCTTCGTAACAACCAAGAAAGGTAAAGCTGGAAAAGCTAAAGTAAGCCTTGACAGTTGGATTGGATGGAGCAAAGTGCAACGTCTTCCCGAACTGCTTGATGCATTTCAGTATACTGATATAAAAAATGAAGCGTTGGTTAATGCCAACACTTACAATGCATCTACGAATTATTTTGCGCTTACCAATGGTCCCGATGGTACTCCGATCAATACTAACTGGTATGATCACGTATACCGCTCAGCGTTCCAAAGCAGTCATTCCCTGAATGTGTCTGGAGCCAATGATGCTACCAATTATTATTTCTCCCTGGGTTATACCGACCAGGAAGGTATCATCAAAAGAAATGATTTCAAGCGTATTTCTGTATTAAGTAACCTGAACCATAAAGTGAACAAATGGTTCAGCGTTGGTGGAAAACTGCAATTCTCTAATGAGAAAAACCTTGCTGCAGTTAGTTCTGGTTCTCTTGGCGATGCGTTTTCCACTGCAGGCCTTGGTCGTGTACCGCTGGTAACAGCACCCAATATCTCTCCTTATAACAACGATGGCAGCTATAACTATTCAGGTTCGTTGATCGGTGTGATGAATAATAAACAAGGTCAGGTAGGTTTCAACAACCCTGTAATACAACTGGATCAGAACAGAAACAATAGCGAAGCTAATCATATCCTCGCGAACGGTTACTTTCAGATCAAGCCGCTCGACTGGATCACTTATCGCATGCAATACTCTATCGACTATAACTGGATCGACAATGAGCAATACTATAGCCCGATCTCAGGTGAAGGCTTCTCCAGCGGTGGTTCTGCTACCAGCAACCTGAATAAATTGAAAAACTCAGTGTGGACTAACACTATCCAGTTTGACAAAACCTTTGCAGCCAGGCACAATTTCAGTTTACTTGGCGGTATTGAAGACCAGCGCTACAACAACTCAGGTTATGGTCTTAACAGGACTTCTGTGAACGATCCCGACTTTACTGACATACAAGGCGGATGGGCTGTTCCAGCTGTTGCTGGTCTGGCTATAGGTGAAAGCTATTTGTATTCACAGTTCGGTAGGCTTCAGTATAACTACAACCAGAAATATTTCATAAGTGGTAACCTCCGCCGCGACGGTGCTTCTCAACTGGGTTCCACCAAGAAATACGGGACCTTCTGGGGCGCTTCTGCAGGTTGGGAAATCACCAAAGAAAGCTTCTGGGAAGGTTCATTCCTGGATAATACCTTCAGTAGCCTGAAGCTGAGGGCCAGCTATGGCAAAGTAGGTAATATAGCCGGGTTGGGGAACTTTGCATCTCTGTCAACCTTTGGTTCCGGTTTATATGGTGGCAATGGCACATTGGTGTTCAACCAGGCTGGAAACCCTAACCTGGGCTGGGAAACAAGCAAGAAGCTTGATATTGGTCTCAATTTCGGCTTATTGAATGACCGTATTACAGGCGAGTTGACTTATTACAAGAGCGATATCAACGGATTATTGCTGAATGTACCTGCTCCCCCATCTGCCGGTTTGCCAAGTACAATACCAACCAACATTGGCACAATGTATAACAAAGGGTTTGAATTTGCGGTGAATGTAAGTGCGATTAATAAGAGAGACTTTTCCTGGAACTCTTCCTTTAACATCACTTATAATAAGAATGAAGTAACTTCTCTTGCTCCGGGGGTTGACAATATAATCAGCTCAACTGGTGGCCTGGAAAACCCCAGCATAACTTTACCAGGTCATCCTGTCGGTATGCTCTTCGTAACACGTACAGCAGGCATTGATCCGGCAACAGGAAGAAGGATTTTCATCAATAAAAATGGGGAGCAGGTTTATTTCCAACACGTAGTACCTACTGGCAGTGGAGGTTTCCGCTTCAGCTATGCTGATGGAACTTCTGCTTCTTCTGTAAGCTCTGCCGATGCAGTTGTTTACAAAAACACCAACCCTAAATTCGTAGGCGGCTTTGACAATACTTTCCGCTTCAAGAATTTTGAGTTGAATGCATTGTTTACTTATCAGCTAGGCTTCTATATTTATTATGGTACCAGGGCCGGCTTGCATGATCAGCGTTTCTGGAACAATGAAACAGACATTCTGGGCAGGTGGCAAAAAGCCGGCGATAATAATGCAGCATTCCCCAAAGTG
>CBHEUU010000617.1:0-3328 GCA_965990355.1 uncultured Chitinophagaceae bacterium | reverse complement strand
CACCAAGTCCACCGCCGACACGGTGATCCTGAGCGCCAACAACGCCATCACCGGTGCGAGCACCATTTCCGCCGGCACCCTGCAAATCGGCAGTGCCGGCAACACCGGCGCGCTCGGCAGCGGTGCGGTGACCGTGGCGTCCGGCGCGACGCTCGCCTTCAACCGCAACGACTCCGGCCTGACGGTCGCCAATGCCCTCAGCGGCAGCACTGCTCCCGGAATTGTAAAATGGAAGAAGTTTTGCAACTCACTTCGCCTGCGTTTGCTTCTGCGCATTTCGAAGAGGAACGGGGAAGTGAATGTTGATCAGCAAATCACGGATATATTATCCAATCCGTCAAAATATCCTGTATTCACATCCATTACTGATGATGCCATTTTCCGTTATCCTGGTACCAATCCCTACTACAACCCTTATTATAACACAAGGGATCTCGATTGGCGGCAAGGTGATTATTATACCTTGTTTTTTATGAACAAAATGAATGCAGATAATGATCCGCGCCGCACTGTATGGGCCACCACTGTGAAGGTAAATGGGTCGGATGCCTATACCGGTATAGAAAGCGGTTACCCCAGCACCACGGTATATATTACAGATAAAAACTCCAGTTATAAAGATGCGTTGAGAACTTCTCCGTTGTTGGGAGTGATGATGACGTATGCAGAACTGGAATTTATTAAAGCTGAGCTTGCATTGAAAGGTTTTGCTACAGGAAGCACGCCAAAGCAGCATTATGAAAATGGTATCAGTGCTTCTATCGCCCAATGGGGAGCCGTGATGCCCGCAGGTTATTTGCAGCAGGCCGGCGTTGCGTATAATGCGTCAGGCAGCGCAGAGGAGCAACTGAAACAAATTATCCTGCAAAAGTATTATGCCTATTTCTTTACAGATTGCCAGGCATGGTTTGAAAAAAGGAGAACGGGTTATCCTGAATTGCCGAGAGGCAGCGGTATTCCGGCAGAGAATCAGTTTCCTTCACGCTGCATATATCCTACCTATCTTCAATCCCTTAATCCACAGAACTTGCAGGCAGCCGTGCAGGCATGAGGTGGAAAAGACATCAGCACCGTTAAGGGCTGGTGGGACAAATAAATATGATATAAAGGAATAAGTATGCAGAGAAATTTCATTTTGATTATTACTGGGATATTGTTTTTCCTGCCGGCATTGGTTGTAGCACAGCAAGCAGTGGAGCTTCAGCAGTTCAAGCTGGCAGAAGCAAAGCAGGGAATTGCCGTGGATGCTTCTCATTTTTATGTGATCAACAACAGCACTGTTACCAAACATGAAAAAACCAGTGGACGCCAGG
The DNA here is from genome assembly GCA_965990355.1 of uncultured Chitinophagaceae bacterium. Classification (GTDB taxonomy): domain Bacteria; phylum Bacteroidota; class Bacteroidia; order Chitinophagales; family Chitinophagaceae; genus Terrimonas_A. The sequence goes on along the minus strand of CBHEUU010000617.1, from coordinate 2,015 downwards.
TGGCTTCATGGGATGGAACAAAAGATAGTGTAAAGCACCTGAACAGCGGTATTGTTATAAAAGGTAAACTGTATTGTGCCAATTCCAATTATCCTCAGTCACCCATGGCTGGCTCCATTGAAATCTTTGATGCGGCTACTTTAAAACATGAACGCAGCCATAGCTTTGGTATAGGTTACGGATCTGTGACCTGGATAGATCAGCGGTACGGGCACTGGTGGGTGGTCTTTGCCAATTATACCGGCCGTGGCGGCAGCGAAGGAAGAGACAAGCGGTGGACTACGCTGGTGAAATTTACATTAGGCTGGCAGATGGTAGAATCATGGATCTTTCCTGCGCAGGTTATCGAACGGTTTGGCACCCGGAGCTGTTCCGGCGGTGTATGGGGAGAAGATGGGTTGCTATATATCACCGGACATGATCACCCGGAATTGTATGTGTTGAAATTACCTTCGATCGGCTATACGCTTGAGTATATTAAAACAATACCCGTGCCTGTGTACGGGCAGGGTATTGCTTTGGATAAATCAGTACGTAACCGGATGATTTTTTATGGGTTGAGCCGGGAGGATAATACCGTTATAAAATTTGAATTGAAAAAGTAAGCCTGCACGCCTGTTTAAGCTAAACATTTTATATTTACAGGGCAAAACCCGAGCCACCAAAGAGAAGTGCCATCCCTGTAAAAAAACATACTATGAAAAAAATTGCTCTATTATCCACCTTGTTCATTTTCTCAATCACCACTTTTTCTCAAACAACAGCCACTACGGGGCACATTAAATCATTACTGGAAATAACCGGCTCAGCGAAACTTGGTGTTCAAATGATGGAAAATATGGCCGCAACATTCAAGAAATCGCTTCCGGAGGTGCCAGATCAGTTCTGGAAAGACTTTTTAGCAGAGGCTAAGCCTGATACGCTTATTGAATTACTCATGCCGATTTATTCAAAACATTTTTCCGACGAGGAAGTTCTTCATCTGATCGAATTTTATAAAACCCCCTTAGGAAAGAAGGTGATTGAAAAAATGCCTCTTATAGCCCAGGAATCTTACGCTATAGGTGAAGTGTGGGGGAAGAAGATATCGGAACAAGTACTAAAAAAACTTATTGAAAAAGGGTTTGCTCCGGCAGGTCGGTCGGGGGAATAGATCCGGTGCTAAAATATATGGGTGCCCCTATGACATATGAACCCGATTTTTCTGGCGATGATTTTGCGTCTGATGCCGATATTCAACGGAGCAGAAAGGAAGCGGCTGCTTATCAAAAGCTGATAAATGATTCGCTGGCTCTTATCAAGACTGAACTGCAGGCTGAAAATTCATCGCATAGAAACCTGAAACAGTTTGTGATGTTCAAAAACTTACAGGCCACTATTGTAAATACATTTGCTTCTAAAAACGGCTCGTCGGAGTTGATCGTTTCTGTTGCAGAATACTCTTCATCTTATCCAACAGCAAGGAACCCCAATACGGGTACAGACATTTATTTGTTTGGCCGGATTGGATTAAAAAGAAAGTATCCTAAAACCTATATCTGCAGAGAAACAATGCGGGAAAAAATTTCGGATTTATTTTTAAAAGCAGAAACGGACTTTGCGGAGCATAAAAAATTTTCCAATAAATTTCATGTGCTGACTGAAAACAGCGAAAGCCTTACGCAACTGGTAAGACTAAAAAACCTGGATGAGCTTATTACTTTTCCCAATATGGAAGTGGAAATTCATGAGGATTATTGTCTTTTCAGGAATTCGAGACGCCCGGTTTCATTACTGGAAGCAGCTGAATATGTACAGCTCACGCGGACGTTATTAAAAATATTCCAATAATATCATCGACCATCAGACTTAAGGTTTCCTTCTTGCTTTCAGCGCTTCCAGAATCTGTTTTTGTCTTTCCAGTTCCACACGCTGGTCTTCCTGCATTTTACTATTATCCGTTATTTTTTGATCGAGTGCGAGTTTCTTTTTCTGATAATCGATGCTATCTGCTACCAGGCCATTATATTTTTTAT
>CBHEUU010000616.1:0-3328 GCA_965990355.1 uncultured Chitinophagaceae bacterium | reverse complement strand
AAGGAAAAATCAAGATCTGTAGTAGCTGAACAGATTCGCACTTTGCGGACTGCGTTAGGATTCACCGGAAATGGTAAAGAAGTGTATAAGATACTGGTTACATCATCACAACCCGGGGATGGAAAGAGCTTTATAAGTATTAACCTTGCCGCAAGCTATGCACTCCTTGGGAAAAAAACTATTCTGGTTGAGCTTGACCTTAGAAAACCTCATGTTGGAAAATATCTTAACATTACAGCGCAAAAAGGGATATCCAGTGTTCTTGCTGGTAAGAACACTTTCACAGAAGTGCTGATAGAGGTTCCCGGGTATGATCAGCAGTTATTCTTTCTGCCGGCGGGATATTTACCTCCAAACCCTGCAGAACTGATTTCTGGTAAACGAATGGAAGAGCTTATCGCGGACCTGGAAAAAAACTTTGATTACATTATTGTAGATACTCCTCCTTTCGGTTTGGTAACTGACGCTGTGTTATTACAGCGATATATGGACATTACACTAGCAGTATTAAGACAGGGACATACTGATAAGGATGTATACAATAATCTTAATCAACGGGTAGCACAGAATCCTAATTATCCGTTGTATGCCATACTTAATGGAGTCGGTTGGCGTAAGCGTTACCAGCAGGGATACCACTACGGAAAGTATGGAGGATATGCTTATGGTAAAGGATATTTCGAAGAAGAATAAACCCGGCGAAATCAATGCAGCCAATAGCAAAAGAGATATCTTATAAACAACCCCACTCCCTTCTTTTTCTGGATGGGTTAAGGGGTATTGCCGCATTATACGTTATGATCGGTCATGCCCGCTGGTTTTTGTGGGAAGGCGGAGACGTCTTCAATGCTAATCCGGATGCTTATTCGCTATTGGAGAAAACCCAGGTGTACTTCTTTTCACTTTTTAAATATGGCCACCAAATGGTGCTGTTCTTTTTCGTGTTGAGTGGCTTTGTGATACATTTAAAACAGGCTAAAGCATTAAGTGAAGGAAATACCGCTTCATTAAAAGGCTATTTTTTCAGAAGGGCCAGACGAATCATTCCTCCGGTAATCTTTGCTTTGGTGCTGACCTATGTTTCCGATAAAGTAGTTGAGTACATGGGCGCCAGCATTTATTTAAGAACAACACCTGTAGAAACCCTGAATAACGCAATCTCCTTTGACCACTCATTTCCAACACTGCTGGGAAATGTTTTTTTTGTTCAGGACACCTATGTACCGGTTTTTGGGTCAAATGGACCTCTGTGGTCATTGAAATATGAATGGTGGTTTTATATGCTATACCCCATATTTCTACTTATCAATAAACGATCTGCTGCAGGTACATTACTGGTGGTAGCAGTTTTATCTATTCTTTCTGTAATCGGCTGGAGTTGGGGGATTAAGCTGCTGGATGATGTGCTGGCTTATCTTTTCTGCTGGTGGCTCGGCTGTTTCAGCGCGGATATTTACACGCAACGCGCTAAACTACCTCATTGGATATCTGTTGCCGCATGTATTTGCCTTCTTGCCATTCCAATGCAATCAAAAATGTTTGCAAACAGCAATATTCTTCGTGATACGGTAGTGGCAATAGGATTTTGGGGATTATTGAATACTTTATTGATCCTATACAAAAAAGGAGCAAGAATAAAAGTGTTGGAGAAATTAAAATTTCTTGGTGATTGTTCATATACTTTATATGTGATCCACGTGCCTTTACTGGTTTTGTTTAATGCATTTGTTCTTTTTAATACAGGTAATATAATGCCAAGGTCAATGTTTTTTGTATGGCTTTCAATTCCTGTAATGATTTTTCTGGCATATATTATTCACCTGTATATTGAAAAGCCGTTCATCAGGCCGTCTCAGAAAAGTGCAACTGCTGTGAAAGCGAGTTTTTAAAAATTGTTTACCTCATTTGGAATATTAAGGCTCTCATAAAAGGAAAACAAATTATGTCTGTTGAACAAAAGACTGCTCCTTTATACATTACAAGATTTTTCGCCGCTTATGGCGTTCTCTTGTTTCATTTCCTGCCTAAGTATTATTATTCCGACGCCTCACTGGTTGGCCGGATGGGAGAGGCTGTTAACTATTTCTTTTTCATCTCTGGCTTTGTAATGATTGTAGCCAATAAGCGCTTCGTTACCGGAGCCTTGCCAATAAGCGAATTTTCAAGAAAGGATTTCTGGATAAAACGTGCAGCAAGGATTTATCCAATGTATATCCTGGCTTTGCTGTTATGTGTTTCTTTTCATTATTTTATTAAAAGATATGATGAGAGCATCCCTTACAGGTTTCCACTCGAAAGCATTGGCATCCAAAGATGGTTTTATGCAGGATCAATCAACTTTCCTGCATGGTCAGTATCATGTGAGTTCCTGTTTTACTTTTTGTTTCCTTTTTTATTGCCATGGTTGATCAGGACCAAACCCCAAAAGCTGTTTTATATTTTTAGCTTCTTTCTTTTAATAAGCCTTGCAGTAACTTATGTATGGGGTGAGTGGGTGATTCCTTCTTCAGCAAACTCAAAAGTTTTGAAGATGGCGAACGAGTCAATCCACAATCATCCCTTGTTTAAGTTCTCCGTTTTTCTTGCAGGAAATTTATGTGGATTAGTTTACCTGCGATACAATGCTTTCCTGGGAAGATATAATGGCTATTCACTGCTCATCTTTATCATATCTACCTTTTTGTGCTTTTTTGTTTTGTACATATTGCCAAAGGAAAGTTATCTTATTCAAGGCGGTTTGCTGGCGCCCCTGTATTTTATTTTAACCCTGGCTCTGTGCAATTTGAAAGCACCGGTAACCAGGTTCCTCTGTAATCCTGTATTTGTATTTCTGGGTGAGATCAGCTACGGGATATACATATTGCAGGTGCCGGTATTACTTTTCTTTGAACAGTTTATTCTTGGAGGAAACAAATTGGTCAATGGCCTTCAATTTTTTGCATATACATTAGTGTTAACGGGCCTGTGCGCCATATTGTTTTATATTTTTGAAAAGCCTTTTAAACGGCGAGTTATTAGTTTCCTGGAAAAACCGGTTGGCTGGATCTATTTTATGCAGCGCGTGATTCCCAGGAAATAGGAATGCCGCACCATTATCCTAAGTAAAAAGCTGAGTTGTGAAAACTATAACTAATCTTCTCCATTCTTTTTTCTTTAAGACAATAACGCCGGGCATGTTCCGGTTTTTACTGGCCTCTATGGTTGTCGTTTATCATTCGGTCGATTTCCTGACGATCGGTCACTATGCGGTGTATGTATTTTTTATGCTTAGTGGGTATTGGATTTTTAAAATGTACAATGAAAAATACAGCCGGTTCAGGAATTACTA
>CBHEUU010000615.1:0-3330 GCA_965990355.1 uncultured Chitinophagaceae bacterium | reverse complement strand
TGCTCCAGGAAGGCTTTATAAAAGTCTTTTTACAGGTGCATACTTTCGAAAATCGTGGTGCATTCGAAGGATGGGTCAGGCGTATCATAGTTCATACCTGCATCAACATCCTGAAGAAGAATAAAAAGTTCAATGAGAGTGTGGATATCATTCATGCCACCGGGGTACAGGTAAGGGAAGACAGTGTTCCCGCCATTATCCAGGCAAAACAGGTGGTGGAATGTATACGGCTTTTGCCTATAGGCTACAGGACTGTATTAAACCTATATGCAGTAGAAGGGTATAGTCATCGTGAGATAGCCGTCATGTTGGACATAGAAGAAAGTACAAGCCGGAGTCAATATACGAGAGCTAAGGCGATGCTCGAAGATATACTGGTCCGGAAGAGAATTATACAAAAACCAAAACAAGACTTTGAATGGCTTGCGGCAGTTAGTCAGCGGTAGAAGATTCGTACCTAAATTATTTGTAACTGGTTATGGAGAGCAACTACAGCAACAGGGATTTTGAGCAGTTTGTAAAACAGAATGCTGATGAATACAGGATGTTTCCATCTGAGAAGGTGTGGAATGGCGTGCACAATGCTCTTCATACACGCCGCCGATGGACTGGATTCGGACTCGCATTCTTATTACTGCTAACAGGTGGCGCAGTCAGTTGGGTGATGACGATGTACCCTGTCTCCAAAAAATCACAGAATATCACTTCAGTTGAATCAAACAAGGCAAATACAGCTACAGCATCTACACCGGCAGACGAGGCCAGCGCCCAATCCACAGAAATAAAAGAGCCCCGTCATATTCACGGTATTTTACCTTTCAATAAAGAGGCGGAAGAAAATAATGATGTAAATACAGTGGCTACGCCTGTGCCAACTGCAGAAGCAGGTTTATTGCGCCAGGCCCTTCCTACTGAAACAGCTCCCGCAGTTCCCGAATACCAGGAAGCCAGTGAAAGAATAGAGAGATCAGTGCCGGTAGTGGTCCACTCCGCGCGCGCCAAAGATGCTGATCCGGCCGGAACAACGGCTGTAAGGATCACTGCAGCTGAAACCCTTTCCAGCCCTGTTGTGAATGAAACAGCTCCTGTACAGGATAAATCAGTTATACCTGCTGCAAGCTTTACAGCGGCTCCAGAGCCTCCGCTCACTATTGAAAGCGTAACTAATTCATATAAACATCAATCAGTTCCTAAAAAAATAAGCTGGCAATTGTTTATCACACCAACAGTCAGCTACCGGAAACTGGGCGTGAACAAAGGCTTTAATAATGCTACAGGCACAGGCTATCCCTTCTCCCCTGCTTTGACAGATGTGAACGAAGCGGTAACGCATAAACCCGATCTTGGCCTTCAGCTGGGATTTGCAGCCCGTTATCCTATTACCAATAGCCTTAAACTGAGAGCCGGCCTTCAGTTTAACGTGAACCGTTACGATATCAAAGCCTTTACCTATACCGGTGAAATGGCTACCATTGGGCTCAACAGCCCTACTCCCGGTAGCAGTTCTGTATCTGCTTACACCCGTTACCGGAACTATAGCGGATATAAAGCCGATTGGCTGAAAAACTTTTACTATTCAGTGTCTATACCCATTGGTATTGAGCTGAAAGTACTGGGTAATGATAAAACCAGCCTGGGCATTGCAGGTACCATTCAACCTACTTATGTGATCAGTGATGGTGCCTATCTTCTGTCAACCGATTATAAGAACTATGCAAAAGTGCCCTGGCTCACCCGCAATTTCAATATGAGCACAGGATTTGAAACCTTTATCAATTATACAAGAGGGAAAACGAGGTGGCAGATTGGACCGCAATTCCGTTATCAATTGCTCTCTAGTTTTGAAAACAAATACCCGGTTAAAGAGAACCTGTTTGATTTTGGTGTTAAGATTGGCGTAACATTGAATCAGTAAATCGATCCATTGTTCGTTTTCCATTTTTCAGCAGCTAATGCCCCCAATGCCAGTATCTACCACTTACAATTTTCTACAGGAAATTATCCAAAGCACATAATACAGCATGATAATGAAATGCTGTATAAATAGACCTCTACAAGAACGAATCGTTAAGGGTTTACTATTAATAGAATGCAGAACAGTACTATTGCATGAGTTTTTTATCTGCGAAAATTAGCTGCTGCTCGAAAAAATTTGTACTTTCCTAATAGATATTTCCGGTATGTCTTAACTCGCTACTGCAAAGGGCTCTCTTGCCATCCCTTTTATTTTCCCTTTCACAGGATAGCAATGCTTGCTACTTAAAATCAATAATCATGCAACACGTTTTAATTTTTTTCGTGCTGGCAATGTTTTATAATTCTAATTAAGCACAGCTTTGTGAAAGACCTTTCTTATGATATAAAAAAATAAACCCAAAAACTATGAAACAATATTTACTATTACTATTGTGCAGTCTATCTGTTGCATTTATTAATGCGCAAAGCATCTCTCCATCTGTTAATGATGAATACTGCCCTGGCACGGAATACACTTTTACTGCAACGTTGACTAAATCCTATCTGAGTATGGTTGCAGAGGGCGGCTGTCAGATTACACAAGCTCCCCCGCCTCCCGGTTCTAATGTAACATCGATCACCTTCAAAGGCAAGTTTGGAGATGTTAATCAAAAGCAGACTTTCCGGATCTACTATACTGATAACACAAATAGTGTCTTTGAATTTAAAAAAGTAAAGTCGCTGTGGGGTACGACCGACTGCGCATTAGTACCCAATCAGGCCGCCAAGTTAGTACCCCGTTGTGAAATTGTAAATATTCCAATTTCTGTTTCCAACGTGCAATGGGGTACAAAATACGAAGGAACAAGCGGAGGAAATTTGTGCTTTGGCAGCATTTCAGATTTTGAATATCAAATACCAGTCAATTGGTCGATAGGGTCTATTGTTTCTACTGGCAGCAACTGGATCCCCGGTGGTAACAGTGTGACTATCACTTCAGACCTTACAACCGGAGGCGGCGGCGCTATTCTTGTGCGTCCGCGGCCCTGTAGTAACGGATTGCAAAACAATCAGGAACCTGGAGTCATCCCTATATCACGCCCCGCTCCTGATCTTCAGATTACCACCTCTGGCAACCAATTCTCTATATGTAGCGGAACAAAGGATTTTACACTTACAAATATTCCCGCAGGCGCTTCCGTCCAGTGGGAGTTATTAAGCACCACAAATGCTACTATATCCGGTGCGAGTAACCAGCCTACGGTAACTATACAAAGAAATACTACTGCCAATACTACAGTGGATTTAAAAGCTACTGTGACGCATTGCTCTTTCACTTATTCAAGAACCAGAACAATTGCCTTGGGTACAGGT
>CBHEUU010000614.1:0-3358 GCA_965990355.1 uncultured Chitinophagaceae bacterium | reverse complement strand
TTTCTTTGAATATAATTCGGTTCCCCACATTTTCGGGATCATATAATAAAGGATCGCGAAGGCAAGAAAGCCGTTCCAGCCAAGTCCGCCAATGTGCACGTGCGCAATGGTCCAGTCGCTGAAATGGGAAATTGCATTTACATTTTTCAAGCTCAGTAAGGGACCTTCAAAAGTGGCCATGCCATAACAGGTGATTGCCACCACCATAAACTTCAATACAGGATCTTCTTTTACTTTATCCCATGCACCGCGCAGCGTGAACAAACCATTCAGCATGCCTCCCCAACTCGGCGCTATCAGCATTATAGAGAAAACAACTCCCAGTGATTGCGCCCAATCAGGTAATGCAGTATAGAGCAGATGGTGCGGCCCGGCCCATATATAAATAAAGATGAGTGCCCAGAAGTGAATGATCGAAAGGCGATAAGAATACACCGGGCGATTGGCTGCTTTTGGAAGAAAGTAATACATCAATCCCAGCACAGGTGTGGTAAGAAAGAATGCAACCGCATTGTGTCCATACCACCATTGCACCAGGGCATCCTGAACGCCAGCATACCAGCTGTAGCTTTTAAGAAACGATACAGGGATCTCTATAGAATTGACAATATGCAGCAGGGCAACAGTAACCCAGGTAGCAACATAGAACCAGATGGCTACATACAAATGTCTCTCACGCCTTTTAATAATAGTGCCAAGCATGTTGATGCCGAAAATCACCCACACGATGGTGATGGCGATATCTATCGGCCACTCCAGTTCTGCATATTCCTTGCCTGTTGTTTTACCCATCAATAAGGTAATAGCAGCTGCAGCGATAATTGCCTGCCATCCCCAGAAATGCATCCAGCTAAGTTTATCACTGAACATTCTTGCCTTGCAAAGGCGTTGCAATGAATAATAGATGCCTGCAAACGAAGCATTACCTACAAAGGCAAAAATGATCGCGTTGGTGTGCAGGGGGCGCATACGGCCAAAAGTGGTAGGGGCAAGATTGAGGCTGCTCGCAGGATAATAGATCTGTATGGCAGCCCACAAACCCGCCAGCATACCGACAATACCGAATACGATAGTAGCCATTCCAAAGGCCTTTACAATCTTGTTGTCATAATAGAATTTCTCAATTTGCATAACCAGGGAGATTTATCGCTTGTTGTTATTTTCGGGGGTTAAACGGGGATCATCAAAAAGGATTCGTGATGCAGGTGAATAATCATCTTCAAACTGGCCGTCTTTCACTCCCCAGAGGAAGGCAAAAAGAAAAATTCCAGCTACAGTAACGCTCACAATCAACAGGATAAAGATGACGCTCATACTATTTTATATGCTGTAAAAGTATTTTGGGAGAGGGGAGTTGTTAATAAGGACAGTCAGTTGGCGACATGATCTTTGTCATGTTCTTTATGACAATTGCAGGATTCGATGGCCGAATAAACACGCAAACCAGGCGAGTAGTTTCTTTTCCATTGTCACCCCGGACCTGGTTTAGTTCGCTTTCTACAATAGTTCACTAAGATCCGGGGTCTCCTCGATACGACAGGACTCTTACTGTATTCAGATAACCATTTCTTCAGTATGAAAACACTTTTCTTTCAGCGGAGACCCCGGATCTTATATTCTTTAAACCAGCACGCTTACTGAACCAGGTCCGGGGTGACAATGGAAAGTGGTTTACAGGCATCGGACACCCGGTGACCACTCGGGCATCGAACTGCCATCATCTAAGTTTCATCCTTTTGGCGAGCAAACTACTGCTGCCGAATGTGATGAGAAAAATACTTAATGAGCTTGCCGGCATCAGTATGGCCGCGATTAAAGGAGATAAAGTTCCCTGAACGGCAAAATACAATCCCACGACATTATATAATATGGATAGTACAAAACTCGCTACAATGATCCGTTTATTGGCTTTGCAAAGCCAGATAAAACGATGAAGGAGCGGCAGCTTATTCCCGTCAATGATTGCATCACTCGACGGAGTAAAATTATTGGTTTGTTCAGCCACTGCTATGCCCACATCACTTTGCCGAAGGGCAGATCCATCATTCAGGCCATCGCCGATCATTATCACGCTGGCACCTTTTTGCTGAAGGGCCTTTACATATTCCACTTTGTCTGCCGGTTGCTGCCGGAAAAAAAGAGGGGAGTTGTCAGGCAGCATGGTTTTCAATCTTTCTTCTTCCGCACTTGAATCACCACTCAGCACAGATAGCTGATGCCTGCGGGAAAGCTCGTTTAATAACCTTGATATATTTTCCCGGTAATGATTATTGAATCGAAAACATCCGATCACTTCATTGCCGATAGAAAGATACACGGTGGTGCCTGAAGTTCCGGCCCAGCCATTGCCTGCAAAATTTTGCGCTCCGAGACGGATAAGCCTGCCTTCAACCATGGCTTCAATTCCCTGGCCAGGATATTCTTGAAATCCGGAAACAGTAAGACTGCCTGTTAAGGGAAAATGCCTGGCCAGTGCACGGCTCAGCGGATGGGTGGAACAGCCTGCCAATGCAGCTATCAGCTGTTGCATACGTGGTGTCAACGGCATGCCTTCATAAGTAATATCCTGTATATCGGCAACGGTAAGTGTCCCTGTTTTGTCAAGTACAATATGATCAGCCGAAGCGACCTTTTCAATTACGCCGGCATTGCGTAAATAAAAACCATTCCTTCCCAGTATACGGATAATATTTCCATTGGTGAACGTGTGGGATAGCAGCAAAGCACAGGGGCAGGCAATAATAAAAACAGATGTAACAGCCGGCCAAAGCCTGGACGGATCATTCATATACCAGTATATGCCGGTAATAATGGCAATGATGATCAGTGTGAGTGTAAAATACCGGCTTACAAAATGAACAAATGAACCTTTATCTGTTTCAATTGGTTCTTTTTTTTCCTGGTTCCACAGGTGTGTAAGATAACTTTGAACCACTTCTTTTATCACCAGCACTTCCAGTCTTTCTCCTGTTTGCCTTCCACCGGCATACAATAATTCTCCTGTTTCCCTGGGTACGGGTAAGGCTTCGCCGGTCACAAAACTGTAATCAATAAAAGCTTTTCCTCTGGTAAGGATGCTGTCTGCCGGGATGAGTTCGCCATGATGGATTACTAATGTGTCGCCTGGCTTTATATCCGGCAGCATAACGGGTATTTCCTTATCTTCTTTTAACACAGATACTGCAATGGGAAAATAGGAAGTATAATCACGGTCGAATGATAATTGTTTGTATGTTTTATCCTGCAGTAATCTGCCGGCCAGCATAAAAAAAACAATACCGGTCATGGAATCAAAATAGCCACTGCCGCTGCCGCTGATCACTTCCATCGAGATCCGCGCGTTGTAGGTGTTCTTCCC
>CBHEUU010000613.1:0-3359 GCA_965990355.1 uncultured Chitinophagaceae bacterium | reverse complement strand
GTTGATTTTATATTCTTGTAAAAGGTCCCATGAAGTTGGTGTTCAAAACAGTGATGAGTTTATCACCTTCATAGAGGCCGATTTTTAATGATAACTTTCGCTTGGTTATATAGTTTCTTGGAAGTACGATAAAGAATGAACCTTTGCCAAGTTCTTCTTTTTTTACCAGCACGCTCCTTCCTTCAGCTTCCATGATGCGGCCTGGCGCAGACATCAGCCGGAGTGTAACCGGAATATCTTTCAGAGTTTTATTCACCACTTTGATAGTATATAAATTGGAAAGGCTGTCGGTGCCGCGTTCCTGGTATAGTTGCCCTTGTGCACGCACGATTGTTCCATCAACGTCTTTACGGCTGTTCAATAAGAGTGTAAGCAAACCGGCCAGTAGAATAAGCAAGAAAGTATAGAACTTCATCCTGCCGGTGTATCTTATCTTTTCACCTTTGGCAATACCGTTTTCAGAAGCATAGCTGACAAGGCCGCGGGGCTTATTGATTGCGTCCATCATCCGGTCGCAGGCGTCGATGCAGGCTGTGCAGCCGATGCATTCCATTTGTGTTCCATTGCGGATGTCTATGCCGGTAGGGCATACTTTCACGCATTGAAAACAATCGATGCAATCGCCGGCAGTAGCGGGCGCAGCATTCTTTTTGAATTTTCCTCTTGGTTCTCCTCTCTTGTAATTGTATGCCACCACCATGGAATTCTTATCGAGCAATACGCTTTGCAGGCGGCCATATGGACAAACCACAGTGCACGCCTGTTCACGGAACCAGGCATAGACGGCATAAAATACTCCCGAGAAAATAACAATGGCGAAGAAGCCACCAACGTGATCGCTAATGGGTTCACGGATGATCTTCAGCAATTGCTCCATCCCGATTATGTAAGAGAGAAAGAAGTTGGCTATAATAAAAGCAAGCAGGAAAAAAACAACATGCTTTAATATCTTCCGCCTCCATTTGCTGCCTGTCCCGCCTGATTGGTTCACCATCCTTTGCCGCGCTGCATCTCCTTCAATCCAGTACTCGATTTTCCGGAACAGCATTTCCATGAATATCGTTTGGGGACAAACCCATCCGCAAAACAGACGGCCGAATGCAGCGGTGAACAAGACGATGAATATGATAAATGACACCATGGCCAGGCCAAAAATGAAAAAATCCTGCGGCCAGAAAATATTCCCGAAAATAATAAACTTCGCTTCGGGGATATTGAAGAGAAACAATGGTCTTCCATTTACTTTTATGAAGGGAAGGGTCAGGAATAGAGCAAAGAAAAACAGGCTGACAATGGTGCGCGCCCGGTAAAAACGACCGGAGGGCCGTTGGGCATAAACCCATTTTCTTTTACCCTGCGCATCAATGGTGCTCAGCCTGTCGCGGAAGGAGTCAACAGGTGGTGCTATATCTTTTTTATGTATGGTATCTCCCATGGTTGGATCAGCGGATGATTACTGTTTTACATCAGCAGTTACTTTGGTTGAATCGGCAGACGGTGAAGTCTCTTCTTCTTTCATTTGAGTTCCTTGCGGAGCTTTTGCTGAAGGTGGGTTAGTGCCATGCAGTGCTTTTACATAGCTGGCCACCTGTGCAATCTGTTTATTGGAATAAGTGTTTTGCCACTGCGGCATGGCATTGATACCATATCGGATCGTTTTGAATACGCTTTTTATATCGTTTCCATGCATCCAATAGTCATCAGTAAGATTGGGGCCTACATCTCCGGCTCCTGTTTCCTTATGGCAACTGGCACAGGATTTTTGAAAAATGGATTTCCCTTCTGCAAGATCATCTGCACCAACCAGGCGTACAACCGTGTTTTCATCCACCGCATCACCTTTCTTCTTTAAGTATTCCTGGATTTCAAGTTCTGCTTTAGTAACGGAAGCGATGTATTCTTCACTGCTGGAAGGAGCAGTATGAGACACATGAAATCTCCAGAGATATATCCCGGCAAATACGATAGTTGCATAGAACCCATAAAGCCACCATGGAGGAAGCCGGTTGTCCAGTTCACGGATACCATCGTATTCATGTCCCAGGTCAAGTTCGGATTCCTGGCTTGCGGGTCTGAACTTGTTCAGTTTATCCCACCAGTTGAGTTTATTCCGTTTCAGTTCAATGATAGCTTCCGGTGAAAGCCCTGCCAGTTTCTCTTTTTCTTTTTTGATCAGGAGCCGGATATTAGTCAGCAGTGCAAGAATGATCAGGAATTCAAGAAAGATCACTCCATTCATTAAATAAAAAGCTGAAGGCTCAAGTCCGCCAATGGCAGAAACGGTTTCGGTTTTTTCCTCAGCAGGACCAGTATCCTGTGCCTGCGTCAGTCCACTATAGGTTAATAAAATACCCAGTATTACTATGGGTAATACCTTCTGCCTGATCTCGCCGGTCTTTTTTCTTTGTTCAATTTTTATATCTGCTGCTCCTACCAACACGGCCGCCAATACACCTATTATGATCAGTAATAAAATCATGACCAGTAATAAGGCAAGTGCCAGCGGGTTGGTGAAGATGGATGGGCCTGGAGGACCCGCGGCCCGGGCCGGTTGGTAACAAAGGAGCAGGCTGATAGTGATAAATACTGCTAAGTATTTAATCCGTTTGACTGATAGCAAAAGCATGGTTATTCGTTTCTCAGTTATCTAATGGAATTTGGCTGATGGATTTCAATGTTTGTTTATTGGTTCTGAAAACCCAGGTCAGCATAATAGTAAAGAAGAGGAAGAAGATTGCCAGTGACACAAGGCCAAGTATTTCCACTCCGCTTATTTTTTCGAGATAGTGTATGAATTTCATAACAGCTTTATTTATTAGTGGTGATAGTGGTGGTAATGTTTTTTTCCGGTTCGGCTTTTATATCCGTTCCCAGCCGTTGCAGGTAAGCGATCAGCGCTACGATCTCAACATTCGGCGGTGTTTCGATCTTATCTTTTTTTAGATTGGCCGCAATACTGTCTGCCTGGTGCATCAGGTCCTTGTTTGCCTGCAGATCATAGCCTTCAGGATAAGGCACACCCATTGTTCGCATAGCCCTTATCTTTGCCGGTGTTGAAGCGGTATCAAGTGCATTATCGAGCAGCCAGGTGTACTGCGGCATGATGGAGCCCGGTGACATTGATCTTGGATCATACATATGGTTGTAATGCCAGCTATCCGGATATTTATTTCCTTCCCTGGCGAGATCAGGTCCGGTACGTTTACTGCCCCATTGGAAAGGGTGGTCATACACAAATTCACCTGCTTTGGAATATTCACCATACCGGGATACCTCATCGCGGAATGGACGTATCATTTGTGAATGACAGGTATAGCAACCTTCGCGTACATAGATATCACGACCCTGCAATTCAAGCG
>CBHEUU010000612.1:0-3367 GCA_965990355.1 uncultured Chitinophagaceae bacterium | reverse complement strand
GGTGGAAGCTTGGGTGGCCCCATCATTAAGAATAAATTGTTCTTCTTTGTGAATGGCGAATACGAAGTGAACTCCGGAGCAAGGATCACTAATTATGTTGCAACAGGAAGTTCCAATACAGGCAATCTTTCCAGTACACCACTCGATTCACTGGCCAAACTTTCCAGATACCTGAAAGAAACGTATGGATATGAAACCGGTGAGTATGATAATTATCCTTCTGCCAAAAGGGACAACTACAAATTCCTGGTGAAAGTGGATTGGAATATCAATAACCATCATAAGCTCACTGTTAAGTACAATGATTTTGTGAGCACAGAAGAGCCTTCTTCCATTAACAGCTCTTCCATCATTGGTGGCGGTGGTTTCTCCCTGCCGGGCACAACATCTGTATTGTCAAGTTTACCAAATGGAAGATTAGGCAACCGCTCCATGGTTTTTGCCAATTCAGTATATGGGTTTGAGCATACCGTCCGCTCCGGTACGCTGGAACTGAACAGCAGCTACCGGAATATGTCGAACAACCTGCTGGTGACCATCAGCCGCATCAGGGATACACGCATCACCAACAGTGCTGATTTTCCTTTCGTGGAGATCTTCGATGGTACTACCACACCACATAACTATATGAGCTTTGGATATGAACCCTACAGCTTTAATAATGACGTAGTGAACAATATCTGGAATGTAACAGACAATTTTACTTATTATGCCGGCAAGCATACGCTCACTGGCGGTGTCAGCTATGAGCATCAGCTGGTGGGAAATATGTTTATGCCCGGTGCGCAGAGTTATTATATCTACAACTCGCTGAACGATTTTATGACGCAGCAGGCCCCGCTATATTTCTCTTATGCCTATTCAATGGTGCCAGGGAAGAAAGCTGTGTATTCAGCAGAACTGAAATATGGCCAGCTGGCATTTTATGCACAGGATGAAATAAGGGTGAATCCCAAATTAAAAATCACACTGGGCTTGAGAGCGGAACGCCCAGTGTATACAGAAAAAGCATTGGAGAATCCGGCTATTACGGCGCTGGCTTTTCCTGACAAGAACGGGAATATTACTCATTATAATGGCCAGTGGCCAACTGCAAGGATCAATCTTTCACCACGTGTAGGTGCAAGATGGGATGTGCATGGGGATAAATCATTGATCATCCGGGGAAGCACAGGCATTTTCAACGGTCTTGCCCCGTTTGTATGGCTTACCAATATGCCGACCAATTCAGGCATGTACCAGAACAGTGTGGCATTGAGAAATACCAATCCCAATGAAGCAGCAATACTGCAGGGGATCACGTTCAATCCTAACGTGGATGCTTATGCAAGTCTTTTCCCTCCTGTAGCCGGTGCAACCATCCCCAGCAATATCGTGATGGTAGACCGCAACTTTAAATTCCCGCAGGTATTCCGTACAGATCTTGCCATGGACAAAAACCTGGGTAATGGATTTAATCTTACACTGGAAGGCTTGATCACAAAAGATATCAATGCCATCCGCATGCGGAATGCCAACCTGAAAGAACCTACAGGCATGGTCAATGGTCCTGACAACAGGCCGCGCTATATTTCAACCGCGGCTCCCGACAGATCTATCTATCCTTCTATCAGTTCCGCAGTGATTGTGGAAAATACAAGCAAAGGCTATTCTTATGCATTGACAGCACAATTGTCAAAAGCTTTCTCCAAAGGATTCTATGGTTCTGTGGCATATACTTATACAAAAGCAAAAGATGTAACAGCCAATTCCGGTTCGCAGGCTTATTCCGTATGGAACTCCAACGCAACAGTTGGTACAACCAATGCACTGGAATTGAACCCTTCTTCTGCTGCATTGCGCCACCGTGTGATCAGCATGCTTTCTTACCGGATCGAGTACATGAAACATGGTGCTACCACTCTTTCACTGATATATGAAGGTGCTCCGCAGGGTAACCTCACTTACAGGGTGAACGGTGATCTGAATGGAGACGGCAACAACCAGGACCTGTTATTCGTTCCCAACAAAGCAACAGATCTGACATTTGAAGCGTATTCAGCAACAGTAAATGGGGTGACCTATAATTTTACTCCGGGTCAGCAGGCCGCTGCCTTTGACCAGTTTATTAACAGCTCGCCTTACCTGAGCAAACACCGCGGACAATATGCTGAAAGGAATGGCGGCATTTCCAACTGGTACAATGATGTGTCTGCACGGATCATGCAGGAATTCTTTATCCGTTCAGGTAAACACAAACACACATTGCAGGTAACTGCGGATATTCTTGATTTTCCTAATCTGTTGAACAGGTACTGGGGTGGCGCAAGAAGCACCACTACCACTCAGCCGATCGCATTCAGAAGTTATAATGCGGATGGCGTTCCTGTATACCGCATGCAGAATCAAAATGGCATATTATACAACAACGCTTTCCAGTCAACCATTGGCAACACCTGGTCAATGCAGTTAGGTGTCCGTTATATTTTTTAATAAATAAGCAACATGAAAAAGATATTTTATTTTTTCTCATTCGCGTCATTCACATTATCCGCGTGCACAAAAGATAATGACAATGTAAAAACAGAACTTGAAAAGGCATTACCTACTATTGCGCTTACCAGCCTCGGACTGGTGCAGCAAACAGGGCCTTTTAACCAGTCAGACGTGATCCAGGTAACATTCGGCGGTTCCATTACGAAAGCAGAACCTGCTACTATTGATTTTGCCTGGTACACCGCTCCATCTTCCGGCGCACCGGCACTGGTTGACAGCGTTCATTTTAACGGGTGGAAGGAAGATGCCAGCAATGCGAATGGGAATAACAGCGTGATCACCACTTTTGTGGGAACAACTTATCCCAATACCACTGCGTTTTCCGGCAATCTCAATCTGAAACTGGCAAAGCTGGCCGGTGGATCAAAATCCTACACACTGAAAGTATATGGGAGGACGAATGATAATAAAGTAGGAAGTGTTACTGTGACCAAATTTATAACTATTAAATAATGCATCCCGGAAGTGTATTGCCAAAGCAATACACTTCTTTTTACTTTATTTTATTCCCATGAAGTTTATCCGTATAATCAGTTGGAGTTTTCTTTTTATTTTTTCTTTCCTGGCTGCAACTGCTCAACAACAATCTCCCGGACTATCATTCAATACAACGCAGGATTTACAGCAATTCCTGTCTTATTCCAAAAAAAGGGTCCCGCTTATAAGCGCACATCGTGGCGGTCCTGAAAAAGGTTATCCGGAAAATGCGCTGGAAACTTTCCAGCATAGCATCCTTTTTCAGCCGTTGATCATTGAATGTGATATTTCATTAAGCAAGGATTCTGTATTGCTTTTACTGCATGATAACCGCCTTGACCGTACGACTACCGGC
>CBHEUU010000611.1:0-3372 GCA_965990355.1 uncultured Chitinophagaceae bacterium | reverse complement strand
CGAGTTTGTGGACCCTTTCCATCTCGGCATGAAGATCTCCCTTTCCCTCACCATTTTTGCTGAGTTCTTTTGCGCGATGCTGATCATCCTGGGATTGCTTACCCGCCTGGCTACTATTCCCCTGATCATCGTTATGGGTGTAGCGCTTTTTTCTGTACACAAAAGCGAGATCTTCGGTGATGGCGGAATGGCAGGACTTTATCTCGCTATATTCGGCGCCATACTTCTTGTGGGCCCGGGCCGCGCCAGTGTGGACGGCATGATCGGAAAATAAATAGTACACATGTTCACTACTCAGTTCAGGGTAAGGGTGCGTTATGCAGAAACGGACCAGATGGGTGTGGTTTACCACAGCCATTATTTCCAGTATTTCGAAGTGGCCCGTGCAGAAGCCATCCGGGAGCTGGGATTTACCTATGCAGATATGGAAAAAACAGGTGTTATCATGCCTGTGATCGAAGTACAGTGCCGGTACCTTCGCCCGGCACTGTATGACGATCTGCTGACCGTTAAAGTGATACTAAAGGAACTGCCTTTGCATCACAAAATTGAATTTCACCAGGAAGTATACAATGAAAAAGCAGAACTGCTCGTTACTGGCAGAGTGGTACTTTATTTCATGGAAGCAAAATCAATGAAGCGGACTACAATGCCTGAAAAATTACAGGAAAAACTTCAGCCATTTTTTCGCTAATTTTAAATGATGGAGAATCGTCCAATATCCTTACCAGGCACCCCTGAAAAACCAGAAGCCGGCTTACAGCCGGATATCTTTTACCCGCCCAAATACG
The DNA here is from genome assembly GCA_965990355.1 of uncultured Chitinophagaceae bacterium. GTDB lineage: Bacteria > Bacteroidota > Bacteroidia > Chitinophagales > Chitinophagaceae > Terrimonas_A. Next base: position 2,581 of record CBHEUU010000611.1, on the reverse strand, counting down.
AGAAAAAGAAAAAGGCTGCCAATGTATGGCTGCAATCCGCTATTAGCCTGGCAGCGTACCTGCTTCTGGGTTATTATATTTTCAATAGCTACAAGATGCTGCTGGTGATCACTGCAATTGTGCTGCTGCATGAACTGGGGCATTTTTTTGCCATGAAGTATTATCGTTACCGCGATCTTGGCATTTTCTTCATTCCTTTACTGGGAGCTTATGTATCCGGTTCAAAAAGGGAAGTATCCCAAAAACAATCAGCAGTTATCCTGCTGGCCGGGCCTTTACCCGGAATGCTGCTCGGCGTCGGTTTTTTGTTGCTCGAAAAATATACCCAGCAATCGTATTATCCATTTAATATTGCCCTTTCCCAGATCGCTACATTCCTGATATTGCTGAACCTGATCAATTTACTTCCTATTTATCCATTGGATGGCGGCCAGTTGCTCAACAGGGTATTCCTGGATGAGGAAGGTTTGATCAGCAAGATCTTTATATTCATTTCAATTGCCCTGATGTGCTGGGCAGCCTTCAAGATCAATTATGTATTACTGATATTCCCTTTAATGATGATACTCCGGCTTCGGGGCGATTCGCAAATGAACAACCTTGATAAGCGGATAGAAGAGTCTGGTATCAATGCAGATACTTCCTATGAAGAATTACCCGATGAGGACTATTGGAAAATGCGGAAGATACTGGTTGAAGAACATCCTGATTTTAAACATATAGATCCCGGCCCTCCTTATGAGTACAGCGATAAGGAAGAAAAAATCATGACCACTATACAAAGCCTGCTTCACCGTCATCTTATACAGGATGTATCGGTGATCGGTAAAATATTCATCTTCCTGATATGGATCGCTGCTATTGCATCACCGTGGCTGGTAGAAATGGACCTGAGTTTTTTTGACAGGTTTGGGTATTAGTGACAGGCCACTATTGTTCGATGCCGGAATGCTCGATAAGCAGGACCTTTTCAATTGTCACCCCGGACCAAGTTTAACTAGCTTGCAACTGTAGTCCGCTAAGATCCGGGGTCTCTCATGTCTGCAGTATTTTCTAAGCAATAAGACTTACTGGTTTGAAACAAGTGCAGTGCTGGGAGACCCCGGCTCTTATATTCTTTAAACTTGTACGTTTACTGAACCAGGGCCGGGGTGACAATTGAAAAGATCCTGCTTATCGGGCATCTCTCATCCCGGCCACCAGACCATCAACAACAACCAATCCATCATTTCAAAACATCCAGCACTTTATACATTTTATTAACGAGCGCAGATGCAGGGCCGCTGTAATTATTTACAAGGAAAGAAAAAATATATTCATTCCCGTCTTTTGATTGCTGATAGCCGCAGAAACCTTTAGCACCGCTGATGGTGCCGCTTTTCATTTTCATACCGTTGTACTCGGGAAGTGCATTATAGAAACCAGAGTACCAGGATTGGTTTTTTGCATAACGCAGGATCGTGACCTGCGCATGAGTGGTAACACGGTTCAGGGGAGATAAACCAGAACCATCCACCATATTCAATTCATCTTCTTCTAAACCATGTTCTTTCCAGAATGAACGGATAATGTCCACACCTTCTTCAGTAGACGCTTTTCCTTTTTTAAGATAAGCCATGGTCTTTACCAGTGCTTCACCATACAGGTTGATGCTTTTTTTGTTGAACCAATAAATGATGGAATCGAGCGATGGAGAAAGTTCAGTATAAAATAAAACAGGAGTACCAGAAAATGCTGTCCTGTTGTAGGAAAGTTTATACGAAGCGGTAAGCATCGTTTTCAATGAATCGGCAAGGGTTGCAGCAAACTGTGCTGCAGGATTGGTGAGCGAACCTGAAATGCTGAAGCGCGTTTCACCGGAAGGAATGGTGCCTCTGACTATAGTTTGGGAGCGGCCGGCCGGCAGATAGATATAAGCATTATCACCGGAACCCTTAGCACCGGCAGTGGCCATGGGAATAATTGTATCAACATATAGTTTCGGTTCGGTTTTGACAAGGCTGACAGTAGAACCTGTATTATTTCCGGAGCGAAGAAAAAGATCGTACTGATTTTCCCGCCAGTTCAATGCAGCGGCTCCGGCGCCATAGTAGTTACCAATGTCCTGCCATATCCATCCATCAGGAATTGTTTCTTCATTCCAGCCGGTTGTATCAACGAGGATAGCATCCAGTTTACCGGTTTTTGTATTGCGGGCGGCGTTGATCACGCGGGTCAGCACCTGTTGTTCTTTTGTTTGTTCCCAGCGCCAGCTGCCGAATGTGGGATCGCCGGAGGGTTGAATGTATAAGATGTTCTGGCTGGCTTTTTTAATGATTCCAAAATTTGTTTTATACCGGAAATCTTTTCCCAGCACTTCGAAAGCAGTTGTACTGGTAATGATCTTCTGGGTAGAAGCGGGTGCGAGCCCGATCTGGCTGTTCTTATCAAAGACCGGTTTGCCGGATTGAGCGTCTATTACGTATAAAGAAACCAGGGCATGTTTTAGTTGGGGATCGTTTTCAAATTGCTGAAAAGCTTTCTGCAGTTGTGTGCTGATCGTTTGTCCAAAACTTAATTGGGAAAATAACAACCAGCTCAC
>CBHEUU010000610.1:0-3379 GCA_965990355.1 uncultured Chitinophagaceae bacterium | reverse complement strand
ACCGCGTGATACAACGTACCAAAGCGATCAAACTTGGCAATCCGCTTGATTCAACAGTGATGATGGGAGCACAGGCTTCGGAAGACCAGTATAAAAAAATATTGAGCTACCTGGATATTGGCAAGCAGGAAGGAGCGAAAGTGCTGACAGGTGGTGAAGCATATCATCAGAACTCCGGCCTGGAACATGGATATTATATCCGCCCTACGATATTCAAAGGCAATAATAAGATGCGCATCTTCCAGGAAGAAATATTCGGGCCCGTTGTATCCGTTACCACATTTAAAACAACAGAAGAGGCAATAGCAATCGCCAATGATACGTTGTATGGATTAGGCGCCGGTGTTTGGACACGCGATGCACATGAAATGTACCAGGTGCCAAGGGCAATTGAAGCAGGAAGGGTTTGGGTAAATAATTATCACGCTTATCCTGCACATGCACCATTCGGCGGATATAAAAAATCAGGTTTTGGCCGCGAAACACATAAAATGATGCTTAATCATTACAGGCAGACAAAAAACATGTTGATCTCTTATGGAAAACAAAAGTTAGGTTTCTTTTAATGGTTGAATGAACATGCAAAGCTTTTCTAGTTTGGCAAGTAAGGAAAACGGTGGCGAGAGCCACTGTTTTCCGTTGTAACCGTTATTTAAATTGAATTGTATGGTACCACGCGTATTGGCCACTCCTGCAGCGCTGGAGTTGATAGCCGTTTTAAAAAAAGATAATGGACCGTTAATGTTTCATCAAAGCGGTGGATGTTGCGATGGGAGCCAGCCGATGTGCTTTCCTGAGGGAGAGTTCCGCCTGGGTGGCAGTGATGTTTGCCTGGGTGAAATAGCTGGTTGCCGGTTTTATATGAATGCCGATCAGTTTGAATATTGGAAACACACGCAACTGATCCTTGATGTAACACCGGGCAGGGGCAGCAGTTTTTCATTGGAAATTCCGCTTGGAGTGAGGTTTTATATTCAATCACGCATCTTCACTGAGGAAGAACTTACCCAATTGGAGCCTTTATTAAAGCCCGTGGAAGTGTGACTCGGCCGGTAATTACAGTTATTTTTGGCATAACTATTTCATGAATCACAAAAACGATGCTATGCAAATAATCAGATTATGCCTGGCCGGCTTGTTTTGCCTGGTTCTTTCCTGCAATAATCCCGGGGAAAAGATCAGTAATAATAGTAATGCAACTGATTCTGCAGCAGCGGCCACGTCAACTACGGCTGCGCTGGACACCACTTTGGCCGGGTGCTATTCTTCCATTTATAAAAGAGATACATCCGCTTTGCAGATTGAAACAAAAGGCGCTGTGGTTTCCGGGCCGCTGAGCTATAGCCTGTTTGAGAAGGACAGGAATGATGGTAATTTCCAGGGTGAAGTGAATGGTAATGTTCTTTCCGGCTGGTATCTTTTCAAATCAGAAGGAGTGATGTCTGTAAGACAGGTAGCCTGGAAAATAAAAGGTACCAATCTCTGGCCTGCAACAGGTGAAATACAGCAGCGCGGCGATACAATGTTTTTTAGGAACATGGATCAATTGCAATATGATTCATTGCATCCATTTGTGAAAGTAGCTTGCACATTATAGGGAGATATTTCTCCAGGCCCGGTGTCTCTGCAGTTTAAATCTTATTTTAGCTTCAGAAAATAAACCAGTATGGAATTCGGCAGAGTCCCGGAAAATGAATTGGACCAGGTTGATTTCAGTCTGCCCAAAGAACCTGCTTTCAATAAACAGTTTCTGAAAGGCAAACCACTGAAGCATCCCAAAGTATATTTTGGTTGTGCCAAATGGGGCCGAACGGAGTGGGTGGGAAAAATCTATCCTCCAAAAACAAAAGAGAAAGATTTTTTGCAGCACTACGTAGAGCATTATAATTCAATTGAGCTGAATGCAACACATTATAAAATATATGGGGAGCCAGGGATCAGCAAATGGGCAGAAAAAGCAAAAGGCCGTGACTTTCTTTTTTGCCCGAAAATGTACCAGGGAGTTACGCATCGCGGAAGTTTGAAAGGAAAAGAATTTATCACAAATGAATTTTTCCGTGGCATTGTGGCATTCAAAGATCATCTCGGGCCGGTCTTCGTGCAGGTAGGCGATAGCTTTTCGCCCAAGAGAAAAGAAGAGTTATTTGATTACCTGAAAACTTTACCAACCGATCTGCAATTTTTCCTGGAAGTAAGACATCCTGATTGGTTTGCAAAACCTGCAATTCAGCAGGAAATGTTTGAAACACTGGCTTCATTGAATATGGGAGCAGTGATCACAGACACGGCCGGCCGAAGAGATTGTGCTCACATGCATCTTACCCTGCCTAAAACTTTTATCCGTTATGTAGGTAATAGTCTTCACCCGACTGATTACACACGCATTGACGCCTGGGTAAAACGGATGAAATACTGGCTGGAGCATGGATTGAAAGAATTGTATTTTTTCATGCACATGCATGATGAAGCTACTTCACCTGAACTGACGGTGTACCTGGTGGATAAAATGAATAAAGAGTGTGGCCTGGATCTGATCAAGCCGAAGTTTTTGAATAGTGCGTTGTTGCCGAAAGTGAAGCAGAAGGGGATCTTTGATTAAATGATCTAATTGATAAGAGCACACTGCTAATCTTGTAACTGTTCTATCTCACTTCAAACAGTTCATCCCATCTTGTCGTATACCGGCCGCTCCGCAGCTCCTGCCGCATTTTCCAGTTACGTGTAGTTCCTGAAGAGGCAAATTTGAGAATATCATCCCGCTGGCTGAAATTGATATTGTCCATCATATCCATCAGGAGGCGCTGAGTGTTTTTGCTTTCCGGGGTAAACAGGCTTCCCTGCACTGATGTGTCGGGCACCAGGCCACTCAGCATCACGCCTGCTTTTTTGTAAGCATTTCCCGGTTGGTATAAATGATCTACTAATTCCAGTGCGGGTTTGATCAATTCCTGTGTAACAGAAGTTGCCACCGGCAGCGTTGTATGTGTGCCGATATTGCCATCCCTCCAGTCAAGCATATGGTCCTGCCCTTTTCCTACAATAAAAACGCTGATCACTTTTGCAGCACTATATTGCCGGCGCAGTTTTTCTGCGGCGCGGGAAGTGTAAGTGGCCACTGCTTCTTTTATATCTGTGATATTATTTACCGGGCTGCCAAACATCCGCGTAGTGGCGATCATTTTCTTTTCAACCAGTTCTTTTTTCATTTCCACAGCAGGTTCACCCCGCAGTTCCCTGATGAGACGAATGCCTACTACTCCACCCAGATGAGCATGTGCCCATTCTTCCCGCATCGTGGCCAGTTCCCAACCGCTGGTGATACCAATATCAAATAGTTTTTTCGCATTCGCACGGCCGATTCCCCAGATATGACTCAAAC
>CBHEUU010000609.1:0-3380 GCA_965990355.1 uncultured Chitinophagaceae bacterium | reverse complement strand
TTCCGGCGAAATCAGTGGTGAAGTATTTCATGAAACCATGGAAATGGAGCTTGCTTCAGAATTATTAAATGTGGCCAATGAACAGGAGTTGGAACAATTTCTCGGCAAACTGATCAAACGCGCAGCAGGGGCCGTTGGTAAATTTGCCCGCTCATCTGCCGGAAGGGCTATCGGAGGTATTCTTAAATCTGCAGCAAAAAAAGCATTACCATGGGCAGGCCGTGCATTAGGCACTGCATTAGGCGGACCTGTTGGTGGAATGATCGGCGGAAAACTTGCAGGCGCTGCTGCCAATCTTTTTGAACTGGAACTGGAAGGATTAAGCAATGAAGACAAAGAATTTGAAATGGCACGTGCTTATGTGCGCTTTGCAGGAGATGCAGTTCGCAGAGCTTCACGTAATCCAGCTTCCCGTTATAATCCCAGGTTGGCCGTTCGCATAGCAGTAGTCAATTCTGCACGCCGGCATGCACCTGGTTTTCTCCGGAGAAGACCCCGCAGAAAATATGGAGCGGCGCAACAGGCACCTTCTTATTCTCAACCGGCTTACCAGGACAATTACAATAGCAGTGTAGGAGCTTCCGGTTCCGGCACATGGTATCGGGAAGGCAATCAGATCATCTTAAACCTCTGACATGAGCAGGAGCACTTTTGAAACGCAGTTCCTGATTAATGAAGCCGAATCGCTGATCAACCGATTATCTGATATCAAGCCTTTTACGATGAATATCCCCATGGTGCTCGCAGCTACTATTTCAGATGAAGCCATGAGAGGGATTACAGAATTGCTTATAAAGGGATACAGGGAACTAAAGCATAAGGTGAATGATTATATCAGTTGGGTAAAGCAACCACAAAATCACGCAACAGGAACAGATGTGGCGCAAGCCAGGTATTCAATTCTGAAACTCCGGTTCAATGCGCTGCTTGATCAGTTGGACATTTTTGCAGACGTACTGGTCCAGCGCGGTGAACATGATACGGGCATATGGGTAGCAGGACTGGATGCACTGGCAGCAGATGCAATAAAGCTCAATGCAAGTTATTATGATGCCCCCCCGCTTATCTGTTTTCTTGAACGTGGTCATGGAGCTGCTATCAGAAGGGCACGTACGCGACTGCCTGGTGGTGATCTCAATCCCGTTGCTGTGATACAAGTACCGCGGGAACGCATGATCGGCAGCGGCATAGCCTCTTCGTTGATACATGAAGTGGGTCATCAGGGTGCAGCATTGCTCAACCTGGTTGAAAGCCTGCGGGATGATATAAAACTGCAGCAGCGACGGAGCCGTTATAAAATAAGCTGGGATTGTTATTACCGGTGGATATCAGAGATCATTGCAGATTTCTGGGCAATGGCACATCTCGGTATCGGTGCCACTATTGGACTGATGAATGTGGTCAGCCTGCCGAAGTATTTTGTTTTCCGCATTAACCTGGAAGATCCGCATCCTTTTCCCTGGATACGTGTTAAGCTAAGTCTTGCTTTTGGCAAAACATTGTACCCGCATCCACAGTGGCAACGCTATGAACAATTATGGGAAAGAATGTATCCGCGTAATGAGGCCAGTGCATCTATCAGAGCTTTGCTGGAACAGCTTGAACTGACCATGCCCGATTTTGTACAGATGGTAATACGCCACCAGCCGGAAAAACTTGGAGGACGTATGCTGGCCGATGTATTTCCTTATAAAACGAGACAGCCTGCGCAATTACAGCATCATTATAATACATGGCGTTTTTCTCCGGATGAGATCAGTAAAGCTCCGCCTTCTTTATTGTTTGCAGTGGTTGGACAAGCGAGGGCAGATGCGACGATACCACCTGACAAGGAAAGCGAGTGGTTGAAGAAGTGGTTGAACAACTGGGCGTTTCTTAATTCGGAGAACCGTGCTAAAAAGGAACTGCCGAGAGTGTATAGAGAATTAAAACAATTGGTTAACAATTAAAACAAAAATGTATGACAAAAATAAACAGGGTTGCCAACTATTTTAAATATCCCTATGTGCATCCTGACTTTAAAATCAGGGCATTTAATGAAGGCAATAAACAGGTAAGACTGCTGATCAGCGAGAAGAATGACCTTCAGTTTGACCTGTATATAGTGCATGTCAATTCCATCCCTGAGTATATTTCTCACTTCGACAGATGGGACACGAACACTGAAACCAATTTTAGCATAATCGATTTGCAGGACGCAGAACATGTATGTACTGTGTATGGAATAAGGAGAACTGATAACGAGCCTTTTAATTTAGAGCAACTCAATATCATCCCCCTGACTCGCACCAACCTCAATAGGGTTTTTGATCTTGATACCGGTTCACCGCACGATGCACTTCCTTATGAACTTAAAAAGCTGGGACAGATCGATTTTGAATGCGGCTCGGAAAATGAATTTACCAAGGTAAGAATGGAACGTGCCGGTTTAGAACAAACAGATGATGAAGAGTTCTGGGCAGCCATTAAGAAACAACAGTTGAGCTTTAAAATGTATTTCCAGTTTATCAACGCGATAATGTACAAACCGCTTTCTACCCTTAATTCAATTGACCCACAAAATACTTCACCCAAATACCGCAACTCCGACAGGCGAAGTAATGTCTTTGTCGGCATTAATGAATACCAAATGCTGAAGCAAGGTACAGAATTCTATATGCTGAAGTTATCCGCGCTCGACGGAAATGAAGTGACACAATACATGCCTGACAAACTACCCTATTTTGAACATTTGTCAGATACATTCGAATCAGCCGAATCCGAATACTCCAACACCCAAATTGCTAAAAGGGTGAAACAAGCCCGTTTCAAGACCCCGTTTTTTATTGAGCTGATCTGGAATTACTGGATGGAACAGGGCATGCTGATGCAAACAATGAACCTTATTAATCTTCGCTTTCAAAACATCAGCGTTGGAAATGGTCTGGCTAATCAATTTGCCCGTTTTGATCTTAGTCCATTAAGACCTCTTAGTCATTTACTATGGGGGTTTATCCAGGATGAACAGCATCGCCTCTCCTTACCACGGCGAATCCAGGAATATGATCATGAATATGGATTGACCTTACCCGGAAAAGCTGCTCAGGCATTTGCACCAGCGGATAGTCGCTCTAAGTTTCTCGAAGCATTTCACAACCTGCTCACCACCACATCAATTTATTATAAAGAGTCAGATGATACGACCCGCATTGCTGATGCGTTCCCCGTGCTCAATTGCCTGAAGGAAGTGCACCTCTTACTTGCAGAGGGGAACCACAATGCTTACGGTAATCTTACCTGGACGGCCAGACACGAAATGCTGATGACGCAATATCTTATTGCGCGTGACGAAACCAGAGTGTTTCTCGGTGGCAGGCCTATGGTGCCTTACCCTGAAGAAT
>CBHEUU010000608.1:0-3398 GCA_965990355.1 uncultured Chitinophagaceae bacterium | reverse complement strand
GTTCCCCGCGATATCGCCATTGTTGGATTTAATAACGATGCAATCGGCGAATTGATCGAACCGGCTCTTACTACCATTAATTACCCCGGTGAAGACATGGGAGAAATTGCTGCGAGAAATCTTATCAATCATTTAAAAGGCACAGGTAATCTTCATCAAACAAATACGATCGTGATAAAATCAAATTTGATAGTGCGGTCGTCATCCCTGCGCTCTTCCGTTTCACCAGGTAAGTCTTCAAAAAAGTCCTGAGCCCTGATCAACCAGTGTATACGTTTTACCGGGTTGTGTAACCAGGTCATATACCACCGTAGGTTTAAGTTGCACCTGAACGGTTGATGCTTTCGGCGAAATAATAGCTGCAGGTATTTCTTCAACCTGGTAAAAGACATTTGGATTTTTGCCAGTTGCTGAGATCATCCGGATTTTGTCCGCCTTTATAGCATTAGGCACTCTCAACCGGAGATTCCCGCCAAGATTGGATTTAACGACAAGCTTTACCAACTTGGCATCCTTCCATTTCATTTCCACTACCTCAAAACCTCCGATTGCACGGATGCCCCTGATCTGTCCGGATTTCCATCCATCTGGCAGCGCTGGCAACAAATGTATTTCTCCATTGGCACTTTGGACCAGCATTTCTGTAATACCGGAAGTGCATCCGAAATTGCCATCGATCTGGAACGGTGCATGCGCATCAAAAAGATTGTTGTAAGTGCCTCCCCCTCCTGCATTGGTCCCAACAGGTGTAAGCTGGTTCTGGATCAATTTGAACGCATGATTGCCATCCAGCATACGGGCCCACCAATTCACCTTCCAGCCCATGCTCCATCCGGTTGAAATATCACCACGCTGTATCAATGTTGTTTTTGCCGCGTTATATAATTCGGGAGTGCGGTACGCAGAGATCTGGTTGGAAGGAAATAATCCATACAGGTGTGAAATATGGCGATGATTATCTTTAGGATTATCCAGGTCTTCCAGCCATTCCTGCAATTGTCCGTATTGACCGACCTGCATTGGCGGCAGGCGTTTACGCAACTGTTTTAATGTGTCTGCAAAGGCTAAATCTGTCTTTAATACTTCCGCAGCCCTGATCGTACTTGAAAAAATATCAAATATGATCTGGTTGGTCATCGTAGTGCCTGCATCAATGGATGCACCCTGACGTCCTGCTGGCGAATTCTCAGGCGACATATCGGGATTACTTACCAGCCAGTGATGAACGGGCTCTTCAACAAGAAAGTCAACATAAAATGTAGCGGCCTCTTTCATCACCGGATAAACTGAAGCAAGAAATTTTTTATCACCGCTATACAGGTAATGTTCCCAAAGATGCTGGCTGGTCCAACCTCCTGCTGCATTCCATACTCCCCACAAAGCACCATCTACCGCTCCGGTTGCCCGCCAGATATCGGTATTATGGTGGGCCACCCACCCTCTTGCACCATACATGTCCCTCGCGGTTTGTCTGCCCGTCACCGCCATATCCCTCACCATTTGTATAAATGGTTCGTGGAGCTCAGAAAGGTTTGTTTTTTCAGCAGGCCAGTAATTCATCTGTGCATTGATGTTGATGGTATACTTGCTATCCCATGGCGGACGGATCTTATCATTCCAGATCCCCTGGAGATTGGCCGCTTGTCCGCCTGGTTGTGAAGATGAGATCAGCAGGTATCTTCCGTATTGAAAGTACAGGGCAACAAACTGTGGATCATCGGCATGGGCGAAGTTCTTCAATCGCTCATCGGTGGGCGCATTGGCCGCGTCGGTGGTACCAAGATCCAGTTGCACCCGGTTGAAGAACCGCTGATAGGCTGCAATGTGTTGTGGTAATATCGTCGAATAGGGTCTGGCGAAGGCCTTTGCCAGGTAACCGGCAGCGAGTTTATTTTCATCTCCCGAGATATCCTGGTAATTAATAAAGTTGGTGGCGATTGAAATATAAATGGTCGCAGTAGTTGCTTTGGCTACCACTAATGAAGTGTCGCTGGCCGTCAATGATCCGCCCTCCAGTTTGATCCGCGTAATGCCTTTGAACCTGACCATTCCTTTTACAGTTTCGTGGTCCATGGTAGTGCCTGTTATTGTCAATTCCTTTGTAGCATTCACGCTTATCACAGCCTTAGGTTGAGGCGTCGTCATTGAGGCCGTAAATGAAAGGCTGTTTGGTTTGCTTGCAGTCAGCCTTACCGCAACAATCCTGTCTGGAAATGAGGCGATCACTTCCCTTGTATATTTTACACCGTTCACGGTATATGTAGTCTTCGTAACAGCTCTTTCAAGATCCAGTTCCCGGTAATAATCGCTATAATTATTGTGCCCATCAAAACTCAGTAAAAGATTTCCGACAGGTTGAAACATCTGGCCATGCGATTTTTTGGAAATGATCGCCTGGTTGGCAACCCTTTCAGCCTCTTTATGCTTTCCTTCGAAGATCAGACGTCTTATGGTAGCCAGTGAATCAAGCGAAGCCGGGTTATCATTACGGTTGGGGCTGCCGCTCCAAACTGTATGCTCATTTAATTGTATGATCTCTTTTTCAACATTTCCATATATCATTGCTCCCTGCCGGCCGTTCCCGACAGGTAACGCATTCTCCCAGGTCTTTCCGGCAGGTTGCTTGTACCAAAGCTTCAGAGCAGTACCATTCTGACAAATGGCCTGGGAGGCTGTAACCATTAAAGCAAACAAAAAAAAATGTTTCATTGGCATCAATCTTTTTTATTTCTCAGCAAACGGATATAATAAACCGCTCCTGCTGCACTTCCCGGCAGGGCCTGAAATTTTATTCTTATAGTTTTCTTTTCCTTCAACATATTCTCCGGTATCCTGTACTCTACCTCTTTAAACTTTTGATCAGGCCATTTTCCGGTATTGTTTTCAGTCAGCAGTTTCTGGTCATCAATATAGATATCGAACTGACGGTTTCCCCTTTCGCCTCCCAGGTACCGTACACCAAGCGATAAATCGGTCTCTCCGTTTGTCGATAAAGCATAACTGAAATAACCGCTATCCCTTGCATCTCGCCAAAACTGGTCAAGGGTATTACCCGAATTGGAATTCTTTCTTTCCATGAAATGGTCCGCCTCCGGTTGCTGCTCACCAGGCGCTACAAAATCCACGGTCCGTTTCTGGAGAGCTATATTTTGTGCTTCTATCTTCGAAAGTGAATCAAGGTAAGAGCGATAACCTGTAGATGATAAATTCATCCAATAGATCATGTAACGCGCATCATGGATGGAAAAGAATGGCTGAAATAATATCTTTTCCTTGTTGGTGGTCTTTAATGATGAAGCAGTGAAGTACAGTGGCTGGCTGCTTACCGGTTTCAAACTCGTTTCTATACGTTTACGGTTATCTTCTATAATGATCGGCGCTTCATTCACAGGCAGTTT
>CBHEUU010000607.1:0-3398 GCA_965990355.1 uncultured Chitinophagaceae bacterium | reverse complement strand
TAGCTAATATAAGGAATTGCTTTATATACAAAACACCAACTTCTCCACGAATGTTGATGAAGTGTTTATAAGTTCCCTCGGAAAAAGATGTTTTTCTCTGGGGAAATTGGCTTTTATAACAGGTATTGGTTTTTGTTCACCCATTGAAACCCTTGCCAGTACTGTATTTCAGGTCATCTCCCCTATGAAAAAAGCGATAGTTCCGGAGTGTCCGGCCCTATCTCCTAAAACCGGAAAAAGGAAGAAAAATTGGGTTTTTCATAGGGAAAAATATGCCTGGAAAGGCTCTGTACGAGGGAAAACTGGCTTTTTGAGAGGGAAGTTTCCAATAAAAATGATTAATTTAGTTGTATATACATCTAAATTAACATGCCTTCTTTGCCATTAAATAACAATATTATTTACCTGGTTTCTTCTTTTGCTCATCATTTTACCCGCCTGCTTACCCTCTCTTTTCAAAAGCAGGGTATCGCGGTTACTGCCGAGCAATTTGCTATCCTGGTACTGCTTTCACAGCAAGACGGCCTTCCCCAGCAGGAGATCAGCAAAAGGCTGGAACGGGATAAAACGACAATCACCCGGGTGCTGATCAACCTGAAAAAACAGGGACTGATCCGCCAGCAGGGAGATACTGCAGATTCCCGTGCTAAACGTGTTTTTTTGACCGCACAGGGAAAAAGGCTGCAGGCCCGTGCCCTGGAGGTTGCCGGTGATTTATATACCTATGTTCTTGCAGGAATCAATGAAAAAGAGATCAGGCAGGGCGTGAGACTTCTTCAGGAGATGAATGATACTATTAAAACCGCACAATAATATTTATGAACTATCGTCCAATAACACCCTATCTTCTTTACTTCTGCCTGATCTTTTTATGCTTACCGGTAATGGCTCAGCAAAGCAGGCTGGACTTTGGAAGGAAATATAAAAACGGAGAAAAGTACCGTTATGAACTGACGACAGAATATTATCAAAACAGGGAATGGAAGTCACGTACTGTTTCTATATGTGAATTGACAGTGCAAACTGACAGTTCGGGCATTCCCTACGAGTTGCTGCAATGGCTTTCACAACGATCAATTACTGCTAAGGATACAATAGATGAATCAGCCATAGCACTGCGGGTAAAGCCTTACCGGATCTCCCTTCATCCAAAGGGACCACTGGAATTGCCGGTTATTACCGAGCCGGAGATGACGGGCACTATCACTGATTTTCATACATTCTATGTAGCTATCCATGAAAAAACCGGCGTGAACAGGTTGCAAAAGCGAGGAGATACCAGCCAGTTACCTGCTCCTGTAAAAGGTAATTTTGGAAATGGTAAAACAATATTGAAAGGCGAGGATTGTATTAGTATATCCAGCAGATTAATGGAAATAAAAGCAGCAGAGATAATAGTACAAACGAATTTCCTGCCTCCGCAGCAACCCTGCCTGGATTATTACCTGCCTGCCTTCAATCAACCTGTTTCGGGCGATACGCTCAATAATATCCAGATGATCATGGCAACCGGTGGCGGCAAATTGAACCTGCAGTTCGGAAAAGAAAAGTTTGAAATTATATCCCATATTAATAGAACGGATGGTATGCTTTTGAGCGCCGATATGACCAACGAATTGCAATTGCGGTTAAAAATAAATTGTAATCAAACATTGCAGGATTGTCAGGCGGAGCTGCCCTGGCATATCTATAGAACGGTACATTTGAGGTTGTTGCCTTAACCTGCTATTCATTTAAAATAGGTAAATTTATACTTCATCCATTACCTATTATTACTAAATTTCATTACCTATGTCTCGCTCTACGAAAAGCAGCCTGCTTGATTATATATCCAAAATGCCTGATGATTTTAGTGAAGGAGATCTTATCCAAAAAACGCAGGCCTTTTTCCGGGAACAACAGGCTTCTGATCACCCACCTGCCAGCTCCACTGTTGAGAACGACACATTGCATGTAGGCCTTTGTATGGCCGGCGCTGTATCCGCAGGTGCTTACACCGCCGGTATGATGGATTATTTATTGGAAACGCTGGAACGTTGGGAGAAAGCCAGGAAGAAAGCAGAAGAAACGGATAATGATACTGTGCCTGTCCATAAAGTTATTATTGATGTAATGGCAGGCACTTCTGCCGGTGGAATGACAGCCGCCATTACCGCTGCAGCTATCCAGTGTAATTTTCCGCATGTCAACTTTGATAATTATAATGACAGGGCCATTACTGACCAGAATAAGCTTTTCAGCAGTTGGGTAAACCTCACGGGAGATGCGGATATGCTGGAAAGATTGCTTGATAATAAAGATATCAAACTGGATACTCCAATGGCCAGCCATCGTGCTGCATCCATACTCAATTCTTCTTTTATTGATACGATCGCCACGAAGGTGTTGCTCAACCCTGTTTGTGATGAAGAAAAACGGCCTTATATCTCAGACGACCTGGATATCTGGCTGGCGCTTTCCAATATCAATGGTATCCGCCATAATCTTAGTTTTAATTCCATGCCCAATATCATGGGGAAACCATCCGAAGATGCATTGCCGCAGGGGGACAGGGTTTACACATCTTTTAATTACCGGGATTTTGTTCATTTCAGGATAACGAGTAAGAACACCCCTTCTTTTATCCAGCAGGTGGATTTCAAAGAAAAGAACCATCCGGGTGCTATACTTTTGCGGGATGCTGCAATGGCCACCGGCGCTTTTCCTATTGGTCTTACTGCAAGGATGTTAAAAAGGCCGCGTAATCTCATTCTCGGTAATCCACTGTATAAATTATTGTATGGGTTTTATATAACCAACGACCAGGTTCGCCCCGATGATACCTATGTTATTATAGATGGTGGCATGATGAATAACGAACCTTTTGAAGTAACCCGCATCTTATTGATGCTGTCGCAAGGCAACCAGGATGAAAAAGCAAAGCTGGAGTCGGTGATATCTGAAGAGGCAGATAAGAAAAGGGCAGAGCTCGCTTTCCGTTTTACCGAGATCTCGCAAACCCCTCTGGAAAAACTCACCAAGGAGGAATTGCATGATGCGATCCGCGAGACGGAAGAGTTGCGCATAAAAACCTGGGACTATTCCAGCCATGACAAATTCACCCGCACCGTTATTCTTGTTGATCCGTTTCCCAGTCATACAGACCCTGATCTGCCCGGGAAAAAAGAAGGCTCCCGTACGCAGATCACTGAAGTGCTGAATGGATTGGTCAATGCGGCAACAGGACAATTGCTCTTTAAAGCGGATGATATCGAAGAAGCGCTGGATACAGACAACTACAGCCGTTTCCTGATCGTTCCAAAAAGAAAATTGCCGTCTTCAAATGGTGGTGGTGATATCAGCGCTATGGGAAGCGATGCCATTGCCTGTGGCGCTATCAGCGGATTCAGCGGATTTTT
>CBHEUU010000606.1:0-3401 GCA_965990355.1 uncultured Chitinophagaceae bacterium | reverse complement strand
GCTGGAGGAGGGAGAGGAATAAACGCCCGCCAATAAGGCTCTTCCTGGATTTATGGGATTATTATGAATAAAGAATCCCCCATTTTCTCCAAACGGACTAAGTTTGCACCCGCATGAATTACAGGAGTCTTATATCTTTTATTGCCCTTGGTTTCGGTTTTCTCACCAGTATTGTCAGCGGCCCCGGCTGCGCCAATATTGTGCCTCCCCAGGGCGGCTTGAAAGATACATTGCCCCCTGTTATAAGAAAGGTGACTCCCGGTGACTCCTCTACCCGGTTTGCTGACAATAAGATCAGCTTTGTTTTTGATGAATATATTGACCTGGATAATGCGCAGCAAAACCTGATCATGTCCCCGGTGCCCAACAGCGTCCCTAATATTTCCCGCAAGCTCAATACCATGACGGTGAAACTGAGAGACACTCTGGAACCCAACACCACCTATTCCATCAACTTCGGAAACACTATAAAAGATGTGAACGAAGGGAATATTATGAAGAATTACACCTATATCTTCACTACCGGCACCTATTTCGACTCTTTGCAATTTGCAGGCAAAGTGATCCTGGCCGAAACAGGAGGAATAGACACCACTCTCACAGTAATGCTTCACCGGAATAAAGATGACTCGGCTCTCATAAAAGAAAAACCGCGTTATGTTACAAAAACCGATAATACCGGCAGTTTCCGGTTCCGCAACCTGCCTCCCGGTACTTATTATGTATATGCGCTGAAAGACGAAGGCGGCAGTTATCGCTACATGAACCCGGAAGCGCTTTTTGCTTTTGCCGATTCTGCAGTGCAGGTACAAAAGGAAACGCGGCCTGTTACTCTTTATGCCTATGCGGCGCCTAAAGCAGCTGCTACCGCCACTGCTCCCAGTTCCGGCGGCGGCCGGGGCAGAGCAGCAGAAAAACGGTTGAAATTCAGCAACAAACTGCAGGAGGGCAAACAAGATCTGCTGACCCCGATGGACCTGGTTTTTGAGACACCGCTTAAAACATTTGATTCTACAAAAGTCCATTTCGTAACAGACAGTACCTATGTTCCTGTAACCGGTAGTTTCTCCTGGCAACAGGATTCACTTAAAAAGACATTAACTCTTCGCCATACCTGGAAAGAGAATACGATCTATCACCTGATCTTTGAAAAAGAGTTTGCAACAGATACATTAGGTCAGCAATTACTGAAAACAGACACCCTTCATTTTACTTCGAAAAAGCTCACAGACTATGGCAAGGTCTCCCTGCGTTTCCGCAATCTTGACCTGTCTAAAAACCCGGTATTGCTTTTCTTCCAGAATACTGAGTTGAAAGGATCTTATCCATTGAGCTCAGCTGCGTTTACCCAACCCCTGTTTCTTCCTGGAGAATACTCTCTTCGCATATTAGAAGACCGTAATAAGAATGGTAAATGGGACCCAGGTGAGTTTTTTGGTAAACATGTTCAGCCTGAATTGGTTAAGTCTATCCAGAGAACAGTGGTAGTAAAAGCGAACTGGGAAAATGAAGCCGAAATCGATGTGAATGCAACGCCGGCACCGCCGGCACCTCCTCCGGGAGCGCGTCCTGGTCAACTGCCCACCCGCAACAGACCGAGGCAGATTACAGAAGAACTACAGCAATAACTATCTTTGTTCAATGCAATTCTCTTCTTCTTTATTGGAAAATGCAGTCAACGAGTTTGCAAAATTGCCAGGCATTGGTAAAAAAACAGCTCTCCGCCTTGTATTGCACTTGCTGAAGCAGGATACCGGTGATGTACAACATTTCAGTGAAGTATTAGCAAGAATGCGCAGTGAGATTAAATTCTGCCAGCGCTGTTTCAATGTGGCCGATGGGGATATCTGCTCTATTTGTGCCAATTCCATGCGGAAAGCAGAGATGATCTGCGTAGTAGAGAATATCCGCGATGTGATCGCTATTGAAAGCACGCAGCAATACAATGGCGTATATCATGTATTGGGAGGGGTTATTTCCCCACTGGATGGCATTGGCCCTGATCAGTTGAACATCGAATCGCTGGTGCACCGCATTGAAAAAGAAAAAACAACCGAGCTCATCTTTGCCCTTAACCCTACTATACAGGGCGATACCACTATTTATTATATACAAAAAAAGCTTGAAGCGAACACTTCCGCAACCACTTCGCCTTTGCGCATCACTACCATTGCCCGGGGAATTGCCTTTGGCGGTGAACTGGAATATGCCGATGAAATGACCCTGGCCAGGAGCTTGCAGAACCGGCTTCCGGTGGAAAAGTACGTGCGCTGAGAGCGTGCCCCCTGCTCGTTTTGATATTAGTAATAGTTATAGTAGCTTTGTCCCTCACAGGCGGATTTGTTTATTGTTCGGCCTGTCTAAAAACTGAACTAATAAACGCCAAGAAACTCCCACATACAGTTTCCCAACGTTTATGATTCGGTAGAATGATGTTGCCAGTGATAGTATCACTATTTGGCTATGCCCGTCAGGGTCAATAGCTTCATTTAAAACGGAACAACTATGGATATTCGCCAGGAACTGGAAAAACGCATCCTTATCATTGATGGTGCAATGGGTACCATGATCCAGCGTTACAAGCTCACTGAAGCTGATTACCGCGGCGAGCGGTTCAAGGATTGGCACCTGGATGTAAAAGGTAATAATGACCTGCTCTGCATTACCCGCCCCGAGATCATCACCGAGATACACAAACAATACCTCGATGCCGGCGCTGATATTATTGAAACCAATACATTCAGCAGCACATTTATTGCAATGGCCGATTATGAAATGCAGTCACTCGCTTATGAATTGAACGTGGCTGCTGCCAAATGCGCCCGCGAAGCGGTCCGTCAGTCAGGCAAACAAGCCTGGGTGGCCGGCGCTATCGGTCCGCTTAATAAAACATTATCGCTTTCACCGGATGTAAACAATCCCGGCTACCGCGCTGTCACTTTTGATGAAGTGGTGAATGCTTATTACGAACAGGTAAAAGGATTGGTGGATGGCGGAGTAGACATACTGCTTATCGAAACCATCTTCGACACCCTGAATGCCAAAGGAGCCATTTTCGCTATCAAAAAATATTTCAGGGATACCCAACAACCGCCACTGCCGGTCATGATCAGCGGTACCATCACCGATGCTTCAGGCAGAACGCTTAGCGGGCAAACACTGGAAGCATTCTATACTTCCGTAGCCCATGCAAAACCTTTGAGCGTTGGATTGAACTGTGCACTGGGTGCAAAAGAAATGCGTCCGCACATCACTGAGCTTTCGCAGATAGCCTCCTGCTATGTGTCAGCTTATCCCAATGCCGGTTTACCTAATGCAATGGGTGAATATGACGAAGAGCCTGCTGATACCGGGCATTACCTGGAAGAATGGGCAAAAGAATGATATGTAAATATTGTAGG
>CBHEUU010000605.1:0-3408 GCA_965990355.1 uncultured Chitinophagaceae bacterium | reverse complement strand
GCTTTCATCACATCACGGCGGAGAGGTTCCCTGTTGAGTGTAAGATTTGTTACAATCTTTTTCAAAGCAGCAGATTGATCAGGCAGGTTGTTGATCATTGCATTCAGCAGGTCGGTTGTTTTAGTAACCTGCACTTTGATCGGCTCCAGATATTTCTGCCAGGCGCTGTCTTTACTTTCTTTTACTTCTTTCTTGGCAGCACGTTCAATATCTTCAATTTCATCTTCATCACTCAGGGAGTTTTCGATGATCCACTCCCTCATTTTTTTCAATCCATCCCATTCCCTTTCCCATGCAAGGCGTTCTTGTGTTTTATAACGTTCATGACTGCCGGAAGTGGAATGTCCCTGTGGTTGCGTGATCTCTTCTACATGAAAAAGCACGGGCGTATGATTTTCCCTGGCCTGGCGAAGTCCTTCATCAAAGATTTCGCACATGCCGGCATAATCCCAGCCCCTTACTTTAAATATTTGCAGGCCATTGGTGCCTTCCTGTTTTTGTAATCCGCTGAGTGCTTCTGAAATGGACCCTTTAGTGGTCTGGTATTTTTTAGGGACAGAAATACCATAACCATCATCCCAAACAAAGATGGCCAGTGGCACCTGCAGTACTCCGGCAGCATTTACGGTTTCCCAAAAATGACCTTCAGAAGTGGAGGCATCACCGATGGTGCAAAAGCAAACTTCATTGCCGTTTTCCGACAGGTCTTTTAATTGCTTGAGTTCAGGCACGCGGCGGAAAAGACGGGATGCATAAGCCAAGCCTAATGAGCGGGGTAATTGTGCAGCAGTGGGTGCCATATCGCTGGCGGTATTCCGGCGATTAGCCAGGTCCAGCCATTCTCCTTTCTCATCAGTAAGAGGAGTACAAAAATGGGATACCATTTGCCGGCCGGCATTATTGGGATCGTTCTTGATATCCGGGTCGGCATATAATTGCGAGAAAAATTGTTCTACAGTTGATTGGCCAATCGCGAAATGAAAGGTCTGATCGCGGTAATAACCACTACGGAAATCTCCCGGCTGGAAGAATTTGGCCATAGCTACCTGGGCCACTTCTTTTCCATCCCCAAAAATGCCGAATTTGGCTTTGCCGGTCAGTACTTCCTTACGGGCTAAGAGACTGGCTTCCCGGCTGATGCATGCTATGCGGTAATCGCTTAGCACTTCTTCCCTGAACTTGTCGAAGGACAATTTTGCTTCTGCCGGCATCGTTAATGGAGTTGCGTTTTCCATGCAGCAAAAATAGGGAGAATAGGTTCATTTGAAATGGATGGAAAAAATAGGCGGTTAATGCTGCAACCCCTGTTTGTGATCTTTCATCTTAATATTAATTTTGACGACTCTAAAGCCTCTTGTATGAAGAGATTAATAACCCTTTCTCTACTGCTTACCACATTCTTCTTCGCCAGTGCGCAAACAGTGGCACCGGCGGGAATGCTTCATTTTAAAGAGACCGAGCATGACTTTGGTCAAATACCTCAGGGCAAGCCGGTTTTTTATAATTTTGAAATCGTCAACCTCAGTTCCACTCCATTGAAGCTGGACAATGTGCAGGCCAGTTGCGGATGCACTACACCGGAATGGAGTAAAGAGCCTATTGCACCTGGAGCTTCGGCTCAGATCAAGGTAGGTTTTAATGCTGCGGTTGAAGGCCCTTTTACCAAGCCCATTACGATCATTTACAACACTAACGAAAGCAAGCAAATTGTGATTAAAGGCCTGGTCTGGAAAGCCCCAGAAGGAGCTGCTCCGGCCAATGCATCCATTCAGTTCTTAAAAAAGCAAACATTATAAAATACAAACCATGAAGAAAATCCTACTTTTCGCGACCGCTCTTGTTTTCAGCGTAGCAGTGATGGCTCAGTCCAAAGCAGATGATATTGCTAAATTCAATACCGAAACACATAGCTTCGGTAAGATCAAACAGGGAACTCCTGTTACGTATTATTTTGAGATCAAGAATATCAGCAATAAACCCATTGTCGTTGCCAATGCTTCGGCCACCTGCGGGTGCACCATACCTGAAAAGCCTGAGCAACCCATCGAGCCAGGAGGTACAGGCAAACTGAAAGTGGTGTTCAATGCCGCTGCAGTAGGTCCTATTAAAAAAGATGTGTATGTGTACTTTGCAGGCGTTGAACAGCCGAAAACAGTGCATATTACAGGTGAAGTAATAGCCAATTAAACAAATATTCATTTCAGCCTCAGGCATCGAAATATTTATCGCTTTTAACCATTGGGCCCTTTGTGCATAGTGCATGAAGGGCTCTTTATTTAAGTGGGAAAATATTTTCCATCTCCACCCGGCCACTATTAGAAAAACTTCCCCACCCCACAAGCTTATTTCCGGCGAAGGCAGGCCCGTCAAGCCATTTATCCACATTTATTTTTTCAAACCAAATGATTTCCAATCTGCGACTGTAAACGCCTTTTATAGCGGCATGAAATTTCCTCGTATTTCAGGGAAATGACGATTGCAATGAACCAGGAAAATTTACAGGCCGAGAAAGGGTTCTCCTTTTCGGGTCTAAAGGACTCTGTAGTGGGTTTTGTTCATACTCAGTTGAACAGGCTGGAGAAAAAAGTGGAAAAGCGGGTTCTGGATCCCATTAATGATTTTCTGAAAACACCCGAGGAAATGGATGCCGATTTTTTTCAGCATATTAATTATCATGGAATGATCGCGGCAGTAGAGAAAAGTTTCTCTCACACAAAACTGATTGAGTACAAGGACGGTTATATCAATATACATGATCCCGAGATAATCAATCAGGGATTTATGGAAGAGAACTACTAGATCATTATTATATTATTTACATGAGTAAGATCTAGTAGTCCAGGGGCAGTCATTGAAGTGACTGCCCCTCTTTTTTTAACGCGAATAGGCTCAATTAGCGTTAATTTTGCGGTCTATGTTAAGTATCTCCGAACGTGGCCAACAGATGCCACCCTCCCCGATCCGCAAACTGGTTCCGTTTGCAGAAGCTGCCAAGAAAAAAGGCATTAAAGTATACCATTTGAACATTGGTCAGCCGGATATTGAAACGCCACCAGCCATCCTGGATGCCGTAAAGCATACTGACCTTAAAGTGTTGGAATACAGCCATAGTGCGGGTAATGAAAGCTATCGCCGCAAACTGGTGGAATACTATAAACGGGTAGGCATTTCTGTTACCCATGATCAGATCATGATCACCACCGGAGGTTCAGAAGCCATTCTTTTCAGTTTTTTCACCTGCCTGAACCCGGGCGATGAAGTAATCATTCCTGAGCATATTGAAAGTGGAAGAACCTGGCTCTCCAAGGGATTGATCCGTGAGGCCAAAAAGATCGTTACCAAAAATATAGCCTTCTTACACCCACTGATCACCGCCGACACTCCACTCATTGGCATAGAGCCATCCGC
>CBHEUU010000604.1:0-3410 GCA_965990355.1 uncultured Chitinophagaceae bacterium | reverse complement strand
CAACGACATCAAACAAGCAAACATTCCTCTACTTTTGCTGTTCTAATACTCTATCATGATTCACTTCGAAAAATTTACTCTATCTAATGGTCTAAGGGTTATTGTGCACCAGGATCAATCCACCCCCATGGCCGTAATGAATATTATGTATGATGTGGGCGCCCGGGATGAAGACCCTGCCAGAACTGGTTTTGCCCACCTGTTTGAACACCTGATGTTTGGCGGATCAATCAATATTCCCAGCTACGATGAGCCTTTGCAAATGGCCGGTGGCGAGAATAATGCCTATACAACCAACGACCTCACCAATTATTATATCCAGTTGCCGGCCGAAAACCTGGAAACAGCTTTCTGGCTGGAAAGCGACCGCATGCTTTCCCTCGCCTTCGGCGAAAAAAGCCTGGACGTGCAACGCAAAGTGGTGACGGAAGAGTTTAAAGAACACTATCTCACCAAACCCTATGGTGATGCATGGCATAAAATGCGCGAACTGGCTTATACTACGCATCCTTATCGCTGGATGACCATCGGCAAAGAACTTTCGCATATCGAAAACGCAAAACTGGAAGATGTAAAAGCATTTTTCTTTAAATATTACCGTCCGGTGAATGCGATCATGGTTGTTGCCGGTAACGTGACCACTGAAAAAGTAAAGGAGCTGGCCCAAAAATGGTTTGGTGATATTCCTTCGGGTAATAAATATGAACGCAATCTTCCTGTAGAGCCGGTACAAACCGCTCCACGAAAACTGGAAGTAAGAGCCAAAGTGCCGGTAGATGCATTTTATAAATGCTGGCATATTCCTGACCGTCTTGATAAACGCTATCACGCCATCGATCTGCTGGGCGATATACTGGGTGGCGGTGCTTCTTCCCGTTTGCATCAGACATTGGTAAAAGAAAAAAAACTATTCAGCAATATCGACTGCCATCATTCCGGCAGCACAGATGCCGGCCTGCTTGCCATCGAAGGCAAACTGGTAAAAGGCGTGAAAATAGAAGATGCTGAAAAAGCTGTGGATGATATCCTTCACCAGTTGCAACAGGAACCAGTGATGGAGATAGAACTGGAAAAAGTGAAGAACAAAACCGAAAGCATGATGGCTTTTGAAGACATGAGTGTGATGAACCGTGCAAACAGCCTGGCGTATTATGAATTATTGGGCGACGCCAATATGATGAATACTGAACTGGGCCTGTACGCAGCAGTTACCACAGCGGATATAAAAGAAGAAAGCAAAGCGATTTTTAAAGCGGAAAATAGTAATACGATATATTATTTATCTGAAAATTAAATTTTGTAAATTTGGAAAAAGCAAAGGCATGTTAACAGTTAAAGAAATCCAGGATAAAGTAAACACATTCCCCAAGGAAGGATCAGTAGAATCCTTATTGGAGGAATTAGTATTGCTTTACAGAACGGAGCAAAGCCTTAGAGATATTGAAAGAGGAGATTTAAAAGATTGGGAAGAATTTAAAAAAGAAATGGATGTATGGGTACGGTCAAAATAACGCAGTCAGCACAAACAGATCTGAAAAATATTTTCGATTATGTTGCTGTAGAGTCCCAACAAAAAGCGATTACATTGCTTAACGCAATTGACAAGGCAATTTCATCTCTTCATTAGTTCCCCGAAAGAGGTCGGCTGGTAAAAGAATTGCCGATGCTTAACTACAGGGAACTTCAGGTATTCAAATACAGAATTATTTATACGATAATCAGACAAACTATAATTATCCTGTCTGTTCATCACAGCGCAAGATTGCTGAAAACAACCCTTATTTTAAAGGTTTATTTGATTAAAAATGCTGAATAGAAATATAGCTCCTCCCATAGTTGATGCCGTAGATTTCAACCTCCAACTTAAGCCCTATCAAAAACTGACCCTGAAAAACGGGGTGGAAGTTTATACTGTCCATGCCGGCGCTGAAGAAGTAATGGCTATTGAGTGGGTATTCCGTGCAGGAAATTCTTATGAAGATCAAAACCTGATAGCGGCTACCACCAATTTCTTATTGAAAAACGGTACTTCTTCAAAAACTGCTTTCCAGATCAACGAACATTTCGATTATTATGGCTCTTATCTCAACAGGGCCTGTTATAATGAAACAGCAACTCTTTCATTGCATACGCTTACACGTCATATCGGCGAACTGTTGCCTGCAGTGCGTGAGCTGTTATCCGATTCCATCATGCCGCAGGAAGAACTGGACATTTATCGCCAGAACATGAAGCAGCGGCTGAAAGTGAATCTCAAAAAAAGCGATTTTGTAGCCGGCCGGCTGATTGATGTTTATCTCTATGGCGACAAACATCCTTATGGTAAATATTCCAGCGCAGAAGATTTTGATGCTTTGCAACAGGAGAAGGTAAAAGCATTTTATAAAAAGTATTATCAGCAAGGCAAACTGATCATTTTTGCTTCAGGCAGGTTACCAGCTAATCTGGAAGAACTGCTGAATCAATATTTCGGTGATCTGCCCAATGGCGAAGTGCCGCAATTGGAGACTCCTGTTCAACCCGCAACAGAAAAAAAATACCGCATCATCAATGATGAGGAAGGCGTGCAGGGATCAATCCGTTTGGCCAGGCCTTTCCCTAACCGTCATCACCCCGACTTCCTGAAAACACAGGTGTTGAATGCATTGTTTGGCGGATTCTTTGGCTCCCGCCTGATGGAAAACATCCGGGAGGATAAAGGATATACTTATGGCATCCACAGTTATCTGCAGAACCATATCGGCCAATCAGCCTGGATGGTAAGCACAGAAGCAGGACGCGAAGTGAGTGAAGCCACTATTCAGGAAGTGTATAAAGAGATGAAAGACCTTCGTGAAGAACTGGTGGATGAAGAAGAACTGCTGCTGGTGCGCAATTACATGATGGGAAGTATCCTCGGCGACCTGGATGGTCCTTTTCAGATCATGGCGCGTTGGAAAAATATTATTCTGAATGGATTGGACGAAAAATATTTTTATGATTCAATCAATGCTATTAAAACGGTAACGGCTGAAGAGTTGCAAGCTCTTGCGCAGAAATATCTGAATCCGGAAGAGTTTTATGAGTTGGTAGTGGTTTAATCCTGATAAACGCCCGGTTATAGCTGTGGCATTTGAAAATCATCAATCACCTTCAACCGGTTCTTCAATATTTTTCCTGGCATGATCCGTTTGGCCAGTGCCAACCTGAAACTCCCAATCTTGATAAGATATTGATCATTGGATGATTTTCCCGCCAGGTTGGTGCTACTATTGATCCAGGCCAGGTTCAGCATCCAATCGTCACTATTGTAGCCGGCTACAATCCTTACCATCACATTCGGACTTATCGTAGTTCGTCTTGCACTGCCATTATCACCGTATTCTCTTACAAAACTGATATCACCCATTGCAGTGAGACTGCCAGTGATA
>CBHEUU010000603.1:0-3418 GCA_965990355.1 uncultured Chitinophagaceae bacterium | reverse complement strand
GACGGCTGCAGAAAGATTGGGCGTAATAACCGGTCATCGCCAGGGAGAATATCTCTACGTTTTGCTCTTTTGCTTTATTGATGAACTGCTGGCGAACTGAATCATTCAACAATTGATTATCGAAAGTGGGGCGAGTGCCCAATCCTCCCATATCCACTTCCACACCATCTGCACCTATCTCATGCGTGAGGCCAATAGCCCCCAGCTTTTGCCGTTTGAGCAACATAATATCAATCAGGCCGATCCTATACCGCTGATTAGTTTGTTTTAACTGATAAAAAAGGGCTTCAGCATTTTCAAATCCTTTTATAGCGTTTGCAGGTAATAACTCTCCATTATCTCCAAACACATACAGCAACTGTTCTTTTTCAATCGTGATCGAAGATTCATCAATAGCCCCTGTTGCATTTTTGATAGCCTGGATATTAAGCCCAAGCTGTTTTGCCATGAATTCATACACCGCAGTCCGTTTATTGATCCCAAAATCGTGTCCCTCTGTTTTCAGATGCACATTCTGAATATCCTGTGGTTTATTATACCAGCCGTATATTTTTTGCAGATAAACCAGATCATGTTCCGGCATGCGGTCTGTCCAATCCTTTCCATCGCTCACCACCAGTTGCGGGCGTGGTGCAGCCATGGCAGCGATCTCCACGTTATCAGTACGGCCGCCACAACTATGAACAGGCATGCCGCTTTCACAAGGGCATCCGCCATAGAAATAAGAAGATAGCGACACAACAGGGGCGCTGCATTTAATGCGGTCATCAAGAGCAGTCATTAATATCGTATGACTGCCGCCACCCGAACCTCCTGTGATGGCAACGCGGCTGGTATCTGCATCTTTCAACGACAATAAATAATCCAGTATGCGGATGCCACCCAATGCCTGGAAACTCATGGCCAGGCTACGGCGATGATCTTCGGGTTTGAATTGCAAAAGCGATTCGCCCCAGGCAAACAGATCATAACTGAAAGCCATAGCACCCATTTTGGCCAGTGCGGCACAGCGGTATTGACAATCGGGGCGATAACGTTGTTTTTCCCAATGACCATCAGGGTTCAGTATTACCGGTATCTTTCCTTTATATTTCGAAGGTTTGTATAATGAACCATTCACATAAAGGCCAGGCAGTATTTCAATCGCGATGTTCTGAACAGTATAACCATCATACTTTCTCACTGCTGTAATAATAGGTTTTGAGGCAGGTGGTGGGGGCAGATCGTTTAATTGCAAAGCCTCCAGCAAACAGGGTTTTAAAACAGCCTTGCGTTTTTCCCATTCATCGAGGTTATGATAAGCGGAAGCGATCCGGTCAAGTTCAGCCCAGCCATCTTCCACATTCCATCGGTAATATTCGTAATAGCTGAGTTTATATACTTTGTCTGATTCCTTTTTTACTTTCATGTCTAGTGGCCCGAGCACATTTTCCAGGGTGGTTTCTGCATCATTCCTGTAGCGCCAATCAGCATAGGTCACTTGTTTATTGCTGACCATTGAATCAGCATATTTGATCTTTATATTAAACCGCTGCTCGATCTCCGACAGCACCTGTTTCAAAGGTTTGCTATAGCGGTCGTCAGAAGTTTGCGCAATACCTGCCTGGCAGGCAATTAAAAAGATTACCGGCAAACAAATATTTTTTATGATAGATCTGTTCATATATTAATCATCTGAAGGTTTTGACGTGGCGATTTTTTGCCCCGGCCATTGTTCATTAATGATCGGTTTCAGCTCCAGTTTGGAAGGGTCTACTTTTATATACTTGATCCTTTCCCTTCTCCAGGTGTACACAATATGCACCATTCCATCGGTAGTTTGTATTACAGAAGGATAAGAATATTGACTGACCGGGGAATCTTCCAGCACTAATGCGGCTTCCCAATTCTTCCCGTCTTTTGATACAGCTACATTCAATGGCGTGCGGGCGCCTTTGCCGTTGGGCAGTGAGGGATCCGGTTTTACGTGGTTATACACCAGCAATTGCCTTCCATCTTTTAATGTCACCGCATCGGTGCCGGAATTATTATTGGGTAAAGAAGAGGCCCGCATCGGGCTCCAGGTCTTTCCTCCATCACGGCTCCATGATTCGTTGATCGTACGGTTACGGCTTCTGCATAATACCTGCAGGCTTCCATCAGCATACCTGAGAAGGCTGGGTTGAATAGCGCTGATGACCTTTCCGTCGTTGATCGAATCTGTTTTTGTCCAGGTCTTTCCCCAATCGGTAGTAATTTCAAAATGTACTTTCCATCCATTCTTCTCTGTACTGGAAGGGCAGATCAGTTGATTGCCAATGAGCACAGGTTTGTTTTTAATCGGGCCAAGATAACCTTGTGGTAATGCTTCCCGGGCGGACCAGGTATGGCCATTGTCTTTGGATCGTTTCATCCAGCCAGTCCAACCTGCTACATTAGGCCCTATTTTATAGAACAATAATAATTCTCCACCGGGTACCTGGTAGAGCACAGGGTTATAACAAGGATAACGTGTGCTGTCATTCAACACGCCATCCGCTGCTTTTACAGGTTCAGTCCATTGATCATTTTTCAAATGACTGACCCAAACGCATACATCTTTATATCCTTCTTTTGTTCCGCCAAACCATGCAGCCACCAGTCCTTCGGGTGTTTCAGCAATAGTAGCAGCATGGCTTTCAGGAAAAGAAGCCCGTTCAAAAATGAATTCATCTTTTACAATGCCTTTCCTGAAAAGATTGTTTACCTCAAATGAATAATCACCGGAACCGATTTCCACGACTGCATATCCTCCCTCCATTTGAATAAATTTCACTCCTTCGGCTTCACTCAGCGGCTTTCCGTTTTCTTTGACTACTTCAGCCGAACTGGCTGGGATATATACTCTTGCTTTGGTATTGGATGGAATACTGATCTTCCAACTGAACCTGTTCCCATCTGCTGATTTAATCCAGGCGCTTGCAATATTGCCGTATGGCGACCCATAAGAGGCAGTAACATGATCCAATCCATCAATCAATTCCGGTTTCATAATGATCTTCCGGAAAGCGATTTCTTTTTCATCCGATTTTATGCCTGCAAGATTTTCATACAACCAGATCAGGTAATCACCCAGCAACATCACGTGATTCTGTGAATTCATTTGAGGGTTGGCCGTATTACCATTCCATAACTCCCAGATAGTAGTGGCACCATTTTCCGCCATATAGCCCCAGCTTGGATAGCTGGTATTGGAAGCAAGCGTATACGCGATATCAGGACGCTGAAAATCTGATAAACCACGCATCAGCCATTGCGTACCGATAACTCCGGTGCTGATGTGCATTTTATCCCCGATCCTGATTTTTGCATACACGTTATTGAACACTGCATCTTTCAAACTGTCTGGCGTGATCCCAAAATAAAGGGGAAGCAGGTTGGCGGTAACAGTATTGTTGTC
>CBHEUU010000602.1:0-3418 GCA_965990355.1 uncultured Chitinophagaceae bacterium | reverse complement strand
CCATCAATTGCACGTGGATATTGCTCAAAGGCATACCACCCCAGGGGAAATTACCCCAATCATAACTCCTGCTGTTGGTATAGCTCACTTCAAAAAGGGATTCTATACCAAATTCACCTGACTGGGAAAATGCTTTTCCAATAGTGGCTTCCAGGTTATATTGATTTGATTTGATGATGGCATCAAATTGCGCAGCAGCTTCATTCCATTTTTCCTGGTACAGAAGCGTCTTTCCAAGAATAGCCTGCGCCGTACCTTTTGTAACCCTGAATTTATCGCCACCGGAATAACCGGTCCTTAATGGAAGCACATCAACGGCTTCCTGGCAATCTTTCTGCACCTGTGCATATACATCTGCTCTCGGCGCGCGTGGTGTTGAAGTGTACTGATCGGTTGGCACATCATCAAGAATAAGAGGAACATCCCCCCATAATGAAGCCAGTTCAAAATAATTATACGCTCTGATCACTTTAGCCTCGGCAACAAGCCTCTTACGGAGATCATTGTCGGCAGTCACTTTATTAATGACCTTATTTGCCCTGTAAATCGTGTAGTAACACATCTTCCAGGCATCCCTGATCTTATCGTTGGTTGCATCAAAATTGTAATCATCTATCTGTTGATACCCTGGCTGGTCGCCGGGTCCGCTTCCCGCAGCATTTGATTCGTCAGAAGGAAGGCTTTTGATAAAGTACAGGCTCGCCCAGTTATTGTTGTAGTGAGCCATCATGAAGCTGTACACGGCTGATACAGCTTGCAGGGCATCCGCATCGGTTTTATAGAAATCCTGCTCGGCAAACTTCCCTGGCACCTCCTGGTCAAGGAATTTCTTGCAGCCTGTGGTCATCAACAATAATGCAGCACAGACCATTGAGCTTTTGATAAAAATATTTTTCATAAAACTTCTTTTAGAATTTAGAATGTAAACGATAAACCAACCATTGCTTTTCTGGGAATGGGATATCCACCCCTGTCAATGCCTACACTGTTGCCGGGATTGCTACCACCTTCAGGATCCACACCGGGATAATCTGTGAAAGTGAAGAAATCATCCAGTGATACATAGATCCTTGCTGTTTTAAACTTGATCCTGTCAAGCAGACGAACAGGCAGTGTGTATCCGAGTTGTAATTGGCGGATCCTTGCAAACGAACCTTTAAAGATCATCAGGTCGCTATTGTAGATATATGGATTGCTGGTATTGGGAGCAAACCAGGTATTGGTGCTTCCCGCGCCAGTCCATGCATCTGTTGCAAAAAATGCAGGCTTATTAGCAGTTGCGCGGTCAGTCCGGTTGAAGCCCATCAGGATATCATTTCCGCTTTGTCCCTGGATGAATACCATGAAATCAAATCCTTTATAAGAAGCAGACACCCGTCCACCATAAACGAAATCAGGATGCGGGCTACCGATCATTGTCTGATCGGCATTGGAGATCTGTTTGTCTCCATTTACATCCACTACCCTGGGATCGCCTGGCTTAGGTGTATAACCTGTGATACCTGTTTCTGAAAGATATTTTGTGATATCATCAGCACTCTGGAAAATGCCATCAGTTTTATAACCATTGAAATACCAGATCGGGTTGCCAACTTTCATTGCAGTAGCCGTCCAGCCGGTTCCCACACCAGCCCCTCCGATAAAAGGAATATTTGGATCGAGGTAAGTTACTTTATTGTCGATTGTGGTGAAATTACCGCCGATCTCATAAGTGAAATCCGTACCGATCTTGCCACGATAGTTGAGTTCGAATTCAAAGCCTTTGTTTACCACTTCACCTGCATTAACGGTCAGCAGAGGAGCGCCGGCAAAGAATGGAGCAGCGCCAGTGGTCAGCAGGTCTTTGGTCGTCTTTTTATAATAGTCGACTGTTACAGAAAGTTTATTCTTCAGGAAGCTCAGGTCTGCTCCGATATCAAACTGCTCGCTTGTTTCCCATGTAAGTTTGGGATAAGCAAGGTTGGTTGGTGCAGCGCCATTCAGCAAATTTCCATTGGCATCAGGATAGTAATAACCAGAGCCGATAGCATTCATCCATTCGCCCAGGCCTACTGAAGACAGGCTGCCGTTGCGCCCCCAGCTTGCGCGGAGTTTTGCATAGCTCAATACGTCTGCAGCTCCTCCATAAAAATTTTCGTTAGAGATCACCCAGCCTACAGATACAGATGGGAATGTACCCCACTTGTAATCCTGTGCAAACAGGGATGAGCCATCCCGCCTGATCGTAGCATTCAACAAATATTTTCCTGCGAAATCATATGAAACACGTCCGAAGAATGAAGCCAGCGTTCTTGTATTGGCATTACTTCCTATACGGTCTACATCATCAGGAACGAAATCGGCATAAGAGAAGCGGTCTTCTTCTTTGAACAACCCGGAATAGCTGCCGCCCATACCCTGCCACATAAACTTCAGTGCAGAAGTACCGGCGAGAACAGAGAAGCTATGTTGATTGAACTTGCGGGTATAAGTAGCAAAGTTCTCCCATTGCCATGATGTCCATGTATCACTGTTATCCCATCCATTCGCGATGGTGTTCAGGCTTTCGCTGGAGAACCAGTAAGTAGGTGTCCAGCCATGACCTCTCTGCGCAGCGATATCAACACCGAAACGTGAAGTGAATTTGAATCCTTTAAAGGGTTCGATATCGGCATACACATTTCCTACGATCTTATTCTGGATGGTTTGTCCTCTTGCCATATCTATTCTTGCAACGGGATTACCATATTCACCTCTGAGGTAATTGGAAAGACCATACAGGTTACCGCTCGCGTCAGTGCGGAGCAATGGACCAATGGGCACACCCGTAGGTGTAGAACCGCTGATAGCGGCCTGTACATGCGAAGGCAATGTGGAGCCGGGAGCATAAACAACCGGTGTAGTCGGATCCATTACCAGTGCACTTGAAAGAATGGAACCAAATTCGTCGTTATCAGAGATAGCCCTTCTTTTGAATTGAGTGAAGGAGATCCTGTTACCTACAGTCAGCCATGGCTTCAGCTTTGCATCACCATTGAAGCGGACATTGTACCGGTCGAATCTTGATTTATTTCCGCCAACAATACCTTCCTGGGTGAAGTATGTACCGCTCAGCAGGTAAGTTGACTTTTCAGAACCACCGCTGAAAGTAATCGTGTGGTGTTGCTGCGGAGCTGTTTCAAGAACAGCATCAAGCCAATCCGTGCCTTTCATGCCTGCTACATCGGAAGCCGATGGGCGGCCTGGAGTGTTGGATGCTTCTAGATATTGCTGGTACTGCTGCGCATCCATCATTTTGATAAAATCACTTTTAACGGACTGGCGTACATATTGCGCACTGTAAGTGATCTCTGCAGTATTTCTTTTACCGGTCTTGGTAGTAATGATGATAACACCATTGGCGCCTTCTGCACCATAAATAGCTGCAGATGCAGCATCC
>CBHEUU010000601.1:0-3419 GCA_965990355.1 uncultured Chitinophagaceae bacterium | reverse complement strand
ATCCGTTCGGAAGCTGAGAGGCGGCTTGCTTTAGAAGAGAAAGAAAAATATCTGACCTCCCATCATGATGTGGGCTTTATGATCTTTTGCAGTTTTGGTAATGCTTATAAGATCACGCATAATCCTGATTACAGGGATGTATGTGCCATTGCGGCCGAATCGTTGATCAAACGGTATAAACCAACTATTAAAGCAATACAATCATGGCATTCATTATCTGATCCCAGGAGTCCTGTTATCATTGATAATATGATGAACCTGGAATTGCTCAACTGGGTAAGTGATGAGTGGCGTGAACCGAAATATAAAGCCATTGCGATTGATCATGCCAATACTACCATGAGAAATCATTTCCGTGCGGATAACAGCTCTTATCATGTGGTGGAATATGATCCTGCTACCGGTAAAGTGCTGGAGAAAAGAACAGCACAGGGATACAGCAATGAATCGGCCTGGGCCCGCGGCCAGGCATGGGGATTATATGGATACACCATGATGTACCGGTTCACCACAGAACCGTCTTACCTGGAGCAGGCCCGGAAAATTGCAACCTTCATTTTAAATCATCCCAATCTGCCGTCAGACGGAGTTCCTTACTGGGATTTCAATGCACCTATTAATAAGAGCACTTTGCGTGATGCATCTGCTGCTTCCATTATGGCTTCGGCATTGCTGGAGCTGGCGCAATATGTAGAAGGAAATGAAAGAACAAGATATATCTCAATGGCGGAAAAAATACTGATCACGCTTTCTTCCAAAACATATTTAGCCAAATATGGTCAAAACGGAGGATTCTTATTAAAGCATGGCGTAGGCAACATACCTGAAAAATCAGAAGTGGATGTGCCGCTTACTTATGGAGACTATTATTTTATTGAGGCAATGCTTCGATATAAGCAATGGTATCTTCGGAAAGATTCAAATCAGAACTGACGGTTTTCTTTTACCCAACCGGTAATATAACTGGCTATTTCAGTGGTAGGAGTGCCTGGCGCAAATAATTTACCTACACCAAGCTGGTTCAATTGCTGCATATCATCCTCCGGAATGATGCCACCGCCGGTGAGCAGCACATCATCCATGCCTTTTTGTTTCATCAGTTCCATCACTTTTGGAAACACGGTCATGTGGGCGCCGGAGAGAATGCTGATGCCAATGGCATCAACGTCTTCCTGCAATGCGGCATTCACTACCATTTCAGGAGTCTGGCGCAGGCCGGTATAGATCACTTCCATCCCTGCATCACGCAGGGCGGTGGCAATTACTTTGGCGCCACGGTCATGGCCATCCAGCCCCACTTTAGCAACTAAAACTCTGACAGGTCTGTTCATGATGGAAGTTTTTACCCGTTATCAGGCAAATAAAGATAATGCGTTTTTGATTCGGTGGATGGTTTCTTCTTTTCCAAGAAGGGCGGCAATATCAAATACATGCGGCCCGAATTTTCCGCCGACCAGCATAATGCGGAAAGGCATCAGCACTTCACCTGGTTTTATTTTATTGGCGGCTGCCATCTCTTTAAAGTTGGTTTCCATTTCGGCTGCCTCCCAAACCGGGCTGAGCTCAAAATTGCGGATCACTTCGGTAAAAAAAAGATTCTTGGCATCATTCCATTTTGGCTTCACCGATTCTGTATCGAGTGTGGCAGGCCTTTGGAAAAAGAAACTGGATTGCTCATAAAAATCAGACAATAGTGTACAACGGTCTTTCACAAGGCCGATCACTTTTTCCAGTAATGCTTCATTATTTATTGTTAATCCCTTTTCTTCCAGTATTGCTTTTACAAAAGGTTTCAGTGTAGCCGCATCAGCTTTCTTGATCCATTCGTGATTAAACCATTTTGCTTTTTCATAATCGAATTTGGCACCGGCGCTATGAACACGGTCGAGACTGAATGCGTTGATCAATTCTTCTTTGGTAAAGATCTCTTTTTCCGTGCCATCATTCCATCCCAACAGTGCCAGCAGGTTGATGAACGCTTCAGGCAAAAATCCTTTTTCGCGGAAACCTTCAGTCAGTTCATTGGTCTTTGGATCAGTCCAGTTCATTGCAAAAACGGGGAACCCATATTTCGCGCCATCCCTTTTACTGAGTTTTCCATTGGGACCGAGTATCAATGGCAGGTGGGCCCATTGCGGCATTTGGTCAAGTCCAAAAAGATATTTCCAGCAAAGGATATGTACGGGCGCACTTGGCAGCCATTCTTCTCCACGGAAAGCGTGTGTGATTTGCATCAGGTAATCATCCACCACTACGGCAAGATGATAAGTAGGCATATTATCTGCTTTCAATAAAACTTTATCATCCACCAATGATGTGTCAAAGCTTACCTCGCCGCGGATCATATCGGTAAAGGAAATGGTTTCCTGCTCCGGCATTTTGATACGGATCACGTGGCGGACACCATCTGCCAGCAGTTGCTGTGTTTCAGCTTCGGACAATGAAAGCGAATTGCGCATTTTCATACGCAGGGTATGATCGTATTGAGGGGAAGGATTTTGTTCTGTTTTAAAATCCTGCCGCATTTTCTCCAGTTCTTCCGGTGTATCAAAAGCGTAATAAGCATGTCCTGTTTTTACCAGTTGCTCGGCGTACTGGCGATACATTGGTTTACGTTCGCTCTGGCGGTATGGTCCAAAGGGGCCGCCATGCAGCGGGCTTTCATCAGGTGTGAGTCCTACCCAATTGAGACAATTGAAAATATATTCTTCAGCACCGGGCACATAGCGGCTCTGATCAGTGTCTTCAATCCGCAGTACAAAATCGCCGCCATTCTTTTTTGCAAAAAGATAATTGTACAAAACCGTTCTTACCCCGCCCAGGTGCAAGCCACCGGTGGGACTGGGAGCAAATCTTACGCGAATTCTTTTAGTCATGCAACAAAGATAATGATTGAATGTCTGTTGAGTTGCCGATCTTGACTCAACAATCACCCAATGATTATCTTTGGCCTGTGAAATATTTTATCAAAACTCCCTGGTGGCTTAAAAAGATCTATTCATCCTATACATGGAGTGTGCCGGTAAAGGAGAAAGTGTTGTACTTAACATTTGATGATGGACCGCATCCTGCTATTACCCCGTTTGTGCTGGATGAATTGAAGAAGCATGAAGCGAAGGCAAGTTTTTTTTGCATTGGAAAAAATGTGCAGGCTCATCCTGAAGTGTATAAACGGATACTGGATGAAGGGCATGCAGTAGGCA
The DNA here is from genome assembly GCA_965990355.1 of uncultured Chitinophagaceae bacterium. Taxonomy (GTDB): domain Bacteria; phylum Bacteroidota; class Bacteroidia; order Chitinophagales; family Chitinophagaceae; genus Terrimonas_A. The sequence continues at coordinate 216 of CBHEUU010000601.1, read as the reverse complement.
ATCATACCCAGCATCATTTGAATGGATGGAAGACTCCGACAAAAGAATATCTCGCCGATATACATGAGGCGTCAAAGTATGTAGACGCTGTTTTATTCCGGCCGCCTTATGGAAGGATCACTTCTTTCCAGGCAAAGAATCTGCAACAGGCTTTAAAGAAACCAGAAGCTAAAATAATTATGTGGGATGTGTTGAGTGCTGACTTCGATGAAACCT
>CBHEUU010000600.1:0-3425 GCA_965990355.1 uncultured Chitinophagaceae bacterium | reverse complement strand
CTTCCTGAGGCACATGTTCATCTAACTCGGAATGCATGTGAAGAACCGGCACGGCGCGCGAAGGATTGCAAGGTTGTAGTGCAACCATTGTACATCCACTGACGGCGATAGCTGTAATCTTGTCGGCCATTTCGCAAGCCAGCCGGTAAGACAGCATGCCACCATTGGAATGGCCGGTAGCGTATACTTTTTTAGGATTGATCTTATACGTGCTTATTAGTTTATTAATCAGTTGACGGATAAAATTGACATCATCAATATTATGATCACGTGCATAATCGCAACAGCCTCCTGCATTCCAGGTCCTGGCTTCTAACAGCCCTGTGCTTTTTACACCTTCGGGATATACCACGATGAACTGGGAGGCATTGGCTTTTTTTGTCAGTAAAGAGGTTGATTCAAATTGCTCAGCACTTCCACCACCGCCGTGCATGGCGATTACGAGGGAGAAATCACTGCCTTCATAATAAGATGGTGGTAGATTCAGCAGGTAGGTCCTTGGCAGCCCATCTACAGTCATACTGCCCTGGATGCGGTATATTTTTTCAGAAGGAACATCATTCTTTTTGCCGCAACTACTGAACAGGTTCGCGATAAGTAAAAGGATAAGCAAGGAAAGAGACTTTGGGGTTACCATAGGTTAAATATTGAATTGGTTGGACTGTTAAAACGGAAAAAGTTTAATCTTGGTATGGCATTTTTAAGGAGGTGGGTATAGCCGGTTTAAGCAGTAAACCGCTTATACATTCCCGGGAGGCATGTCAGTAAATTAATTTATTTTACCGCAGGATAAGGTCCTTATTATAAAAAATCAACCATGAAATTTTCACTCACTCTTTCTTTAATTGGCCTGTTGGCTGTTAACTGCTTTGCCCAGAACACTACAGAAAATTATTTCAAATTAACGCGCGCCGGTTTTAATGAAAAGAATGCGCTGACCACCACAGGTTATGTGGAGCAACGCTGGCGGCTGCCGGGAAATAAAGGGTTTGATGAAAGCATTTACTATGTTGAGAAAATATTGAAGAATGCCGGCTTCGTTTTGCAAAAAGAAAATGAGCAGGAAGCCCCAATGACTTACCGCCTGGAGAAAAGACCATTGAAACAAAATACCTGGGAGCCGGTAAATGCTTCTGTTACTATTGATGGAGAAAAGACACCGGTAATCGAATTCAAAACAAACCGGAACATGATCCCTATCAATTGTCCTTCCACACCCGCGGGAGGCGTGTCGGCAGAAGTGGTATATGTGAGCAAAATAGTGCCCGCTGAAGTTGCCGCGATGGATTTGAAAGGAAAAATACTTTTTAGCGAAGCGCCGGCCAGTAGCCTGCTAAGCCAGGCGGTGAAAGCGGGTGCCATTGGAGTGATGGGCTATTCCATGCCGAAGTATACACAGCCTGAAAAATATCAGACTTCTATTCAGTTTGGCCAGATGCGGCCTGCAGGTGATGCCTGGGCTCTTCTTTTATCTTATGCTGCCAAAGAAAAACTGAAAGCAGCCTGCCTTAAAGGAAAAACGGTGGTGAAGGTAAATATTGAAACGAAAAGCTATTCCGCAGAAGAGCTTACCCTTGTAGCCAATGTAAAAGGAACAGTAAAACCTGATGAACGTTTTGTGTACAGCGCCCATGTGCAGGAACCCGGAGCCAATGATAACGCAAGCGGTGTAGGCACACTGGCAGAAATGGCGAGAGTATTTGCAGCATTGGTTAAATCAAAAAAATTCGTTCCACAACGCACGCTTACTTTTTTATGGGGTACGGAGATCAGCGCCACACAGCGTTATATTGCAGATGACAGCATCAGGGCGAAAGGAATTTTGTGGGGAATGAGCCTCGACATGGTGGGAGAAGACACTAAAAAAACCGGCGGCAGTTTCCTGATTGAAAAAATGCCCGACCCTTCAGCTATCTGGACACGCGGAGAAGACAAGCATACGGAATGGGGTGCGGGTGATGTGAAGGAAAAAGATCTTTTCCCGCATTATTACAACGATTTTATTTTAAGCATTTGCCGGCAACAGGGAAAATTTGCCAACTGGGTAGTAAACACCAATCCTTTTGAAGGCGGCAGTGATCATACACCGTTCCTCCGTAATAAAATACCGGGATTGCTGATGTGGCATTTTACGGATGTATTTTATCATACCGACAACGACCGTCTTGATAAAGTATCAGCTCAAACCATGAAGAATGTGGGAGTGAGTGCACTTACAGCCGGTATGACGCTGATCAATGCTGATGAGAACACGGCACTGGCAATCGTAAAAACGGTGAAAGCAGAAGCGTATAAAAGAATGAAAGCTGAATTTGCACTCAGCCAGCAGGCGGTAAAAGAAGGAAAGGACCTGGCTAAGGAAAAACACATTCTCGAAACCTGGAGTAAATGGTATACTGATGCGTTGACAACAATCGGTAGTTTGCCAGTGAAGAAACAAACAACCCGGGTAGGTTCTAATTTGAAAGTGGTAATACTTGATTTGGAAAAGGAAACGGGAAAGATGTTGGAAGAGTTGGGAAAATGATCAACTAAATTGGAAAAGGCCCCGAAAGGGGCCCTTTGTTTTTCGAACTATTCACATGAGAAAACGTTTATTCACTTCGTAAACTATTCACCGGGTTGGCCCTTGCGGCCTTCACTGTTTGCAAGCTCACCGTAATCACTGCAATCACTACTACCAGCAATGCCGCCAGTGCAAATAACTGCCAGCTCAAGGGTATCCTGTAAGCAAAGGTTTGCAGCCACTGCTGTGTGGCCCAATAGCCCAGCGGTACGGCTATTACTACACCGATCAGCACCAGCTTTACAAAATCCCTGCTCAGTAATGAAGCAATATCCGCCACACTTGCCCCGAGCACTTTGCGAACACCGATCTCTTTTCTACGCTGGCCTGTGAGATAAGCCGTCATAGCAAACAATCCCATCACGGATATGATAATAGCTGTAATAGCAAATACACTGATGACCTGTTTAAGACGGATATGTGCAGCAAATAAACGCTGGAAGTTATCGTCCAGGAATGTATAACGGATGGGCAGATCGGGTTCAATATTCTTCCATGCATTTGTTATTGCCGCTACGGTACCAGCAGTTTTATTACTATTGATCTTTACCAGCATGGCTCCGCCCGACTGGAACATGCAGGCCTTGTTTCCGATAGTGTAAGCTACCGGCTGCACAGAGTTTTCAAAACCCTGCACATTGAAGTCGCGTACCACGCCAACTACCTGTACAGGAATGGTGTCGCAATCAGGAAAATAAATGCTCTTCCCGATAATATCATCTGCACCCAGTTTACGGGCTGCTGTTTCATTCAGGATAGCACTGCGGGTATTTTGGTCCGACTGGCGCTCATCAAACAATCGCCCTTTCATCAATTTAATACCCATTGCAGTAAAATATTCACTGCTTACTTTCACGGA
>CBHEUU010000599.1:0-3434 GCA_965990355.1 uncultured Chitinophagaceae bacterium | reverse complement strand
GATCAATATACTGCCATATAAAATAACCTGCCGCAACAATTATTATTAACAGGAGTGGGGTTTTAAGCTTTTTAAAAAAGAATTTTCTTGCTTCACGCTTCGCGTAGCTTTTTTTCCAGTCAGCGATCCTTTGCGCAATGGCATCCGTATCCTCGTTCTTCCTTTGTAAAAACTGCTGAAGGAATTCGATCGGGTTTTTATTGCTTTGTTTTAGCTCAGTAAGCGCCAGGCGCAGATCAATATGATTATACTTATAGTAGCGGGTCAAACAATAAACAGCAAATTCTTTAGCCAGGTATTTTTCTTCGCGTATCATTATCTGAACAAATAGACAAGGAGATTATTGGGAGTAAGATACGTAGAATCTTCTGCCTGCAACATTAATGAAAGCTGCCAGCGCCGGTTGCCTTCATGCGCGGGTAGTTCTTCCCAATTGAATCCTCCGCTCTTTGCCAGTTCATCCACGGCTGATGCTGAATAAGGAGGCTTCCATAAGCGGTTCAGTTCATCTTCAAAAAAAAGCAATCTTAATGTATCGCCTTCTGCCAGTATCCGGCCGGCAGGCATCCTGGTTTTGCACCAAAGCTTCAGGCTATCGCTCACCACGTAACTGGACTTTACAGGCAATGTTTCTTTCTCTTTTTTATCCTCGCAGGATACTATGAAAAGGACCAGTAACAGGTAAACCGCACAGATGCTTTTTTTTATGATTGCCATCTCCGGAAATTTTAGTTGAAATAATTATTGAATGAAACGGAACGGGCTATGGTGAAAATGGATTTCCTGATCATGGCTTTATCTTCCTCTGACCACTCATGTGTATGATGATTCCGCAACTGAATATATATGGCTATGCACCGGGTTGGCTTCTCTTGTTTTAATTCACCCTGGTGCAATTCCCTGTTGGCAATAACGATCAGCAGGTTCTTTCTTCTGGCAGATGTATCCCTGTCCGATTCATCGGCTGTACCGGTTTTTGAATATAAAAAGAAGGTTTTACCATCGATGTTCAATGTTCCTTTTTCCAGGCTGATGCCATCCTGCTGTGGTGCATTAAGAAGTTTATAAGCGGTGCCGCCCGGTTCAGCATTAGATAAACGCATGCTTTCATAAATGGTATTGCGGCGGATCCTGAAAAGTGCTTCTGCATTGTTATAACCATCCTGGTCGTATATCCAGTTGATAGTGTCTTTGCCGGGAGAATCCTTTTGTACAAACTTTAATTTTAAATCCCTGTCGAGCCGCGTCATTTTAATGGCCATCTGGCATAAAGTGGCTGGCGACATTTTATAGATTTCAGCGCCAACCTGTGATGCCCTGAAAGTAAGATAAGAACCTCCGGGAAGATTGTTGCGGGCTACAGAGCGACGATTTTCTTCATAGGTAGCGAATTGTGGTAATAAGCCATCAATGAATAGATTGTTCGTTACAAGAAAACTGTCTTCCAGGTTATTCAGGTACCAGTTGGTCCGGCTTTGCTTTGCTCCTGTTGAATCGCTATTGGTAATGCAATGAAAGTTCTGTGCAAATTCTTTGGCCAGCAGGCTGCGCGGATTGCCAAACAGCAGGTTCCTGTCAAGCGTATTCTGCGGCCATTTATCCAGGTTGCTGTTGAAATGATATGTTTCCCTGCCAATACGCATTACAGGATAGATATGACTGTTGGAAGGTTCATTAGCCCGTACAAATATTCCGGGCTGCTGTGCATCATAACGATAACCCGCTACCAGCGGAGTGGATTTCAATTGCTCTTTTTCAAAAGAACCAAGGTAATTTATCAGCAGGTGATAACTGTTCTTGGAAAGGGATAGAAAGTTTTTAGCAGACAATTCCCCTTCTTCATCCAATGAAACAGGAAATACATCCCGACCGCTAAAATATTTGGTCGTTTTATTACCGTCACGGCTTTTTACTATCTCTGTTTCAGTAAGTCCGGCAGGCATCAGGTCCAGTTCATTCCATCTTCCGGCAAAGCCATCAATCACTGCAGCCCAGGTAAATGGTTTTATAGTACTGCCGGGTTTGCCATCGCTGATCAGGCTTCTTCTTTGTATCAACCGGTTGGCATTCGCGTCGGATAATTTATATGTAAGCGTGAACAGTTCTGATAAGGAAGTGAAGTAATTGGGATCAACAGCAATATGGTTGGTCCTGTCTTCTGTGTACAATTCGTTTTGCGCCATGGCCCTGAGATTCACATCGCCGTCTGTTACGGTAATGCTGGCTTTCACTTTAGAGCTATCGTATGCTTTACTTAAGAGACTGTCCAGGCTTCTCTGCAGGCTTACATCCAGCGTAAGTTGCAATGGCTTGTCAGAAGGAGTGGTTTTCAGGTTATGGCTAAGCATGTAAGTATACAGCTTATGATCGCTTTCAGGATACAAGTACTGGTATTTTCCATTTACCCAAAAAGGCCTTGCCAGCAATTCATTAGCCAGTATACCTCCATGAAAGAAAGTGATATCTCCTTTCCTGGAAGTGGATTCAACGGTGAAGCCATCTGTTTCATTTACCCTGAGTGCAAATGGCAGATCACCTGTGGCAGCTCCGGTATTTGCATCCAGGATGATATCCGGTGCATTGGCCTGCACGAAATATTGATAAGCATTACCTGCTTCTTTAGCCGTTAGCCTGCGGAATGCGGCTGAAGGTAATGCCACTGCATTAATACCCTCCACTTGTTTGGCAGAATATAAGATACTGCCAGCAGGCAATGATTCTCCATTATAATTAAATCCTGAAACGGGCGAAGCATTTTTACCTGCATAACCAACTACCGGTTGAAGCGGGCTTGTTTCCCGGTTGTTCAATGAGGCTTTAATAAAGAACCATTCATTCACTTTTATTTTCCATCCTGTTTCCCGGTCACTTTCTACAAATAAAAGATTAGTCGGATTATTTTTATCTGTATTGGTCAGCAGGAATTTTTCCAGTATGCCACTTGCTGCGGGATTCTGGGTTTGCATTGGTGGAATCAATGCGGCAATATCAGGACTATTGATCAGCTGCCGGTAAAATGCCGGTGCTTCCATTCTACGTAATTGCTTTTTTTGCTCTTCAGGCAGGGCATCAAAATGATCTTCAATACCATTGTTTAATTTTTGAGCGCAATAAAGCAGGTCGCTTTTCAGAGTTGCCAGTTCATAATTGCCGGTAGCTTTCCGGGCAAAAGAAAACCCAAGAGCGATCAGTGCAAATATGGCTACAGGCAGCAGGAAATAAAAGGTATGCCTGATATGCAGTCTCGTCAGGTTTACTTTTTCCTGTCTTCTATACAGCAGGCAGGCAATGATCACTGTGCCGAAGAAAGCAAGTGTATACGAAAGATCATTAACGGCAAAAATAAAATAACTGATACCTGTAAACGGAAAAGCATTGCTGTTGATCAGTATATCAATTCCACCAAAGCAAATAAGCTGCATCAGGAAATAAAT
>CBHEUU010000598.1:0-3439 GCA_965990355.1 uncultured Chitinophagaceae bacterium | reverse complement strand
CGTTTCAGCCATGATCGTGTTCAGGGTGGTCATGGGGTTAGCGCAGTTTGCAGTAGAACCTACAGCGCGGAACTCGAATTTGTTACCAGTGAACGCGAACGGTGAAGTACGGTTACGGTCAGTGTTATCGAGCAACAGCTCAGGAATGCTTCTGTGCAGGTCTAATTTCAGGATGGCTTCGTCTTGCTCATCGAATTTTCCACCTACTCTTTCTTTAACATCCTGCAATACTTTGGTAAGGTATTGACCGATGAATACAGAGATAATAGCAGGAGGAGCTTCGTTGGCACCCAGACGGTGATCGTTGGGAGCAGAAGCGATAGACGCTCTCATCAGGTCTGCATAATCATGCACCGCTTTGATGGTGTTTACGAAGAACGTAAGGAACATCAGGTTGGTCTTTGGCGTTTTGCCGGGAGCCAGCAGGTTCACACCGGTATCGGTAGCCATGCTCCAGTTGTTGTGCTTACCACTTCCGTTAATACCGGCAAATGGTTTTTCATGAAACAGCACACGGAGTTTATGACGGAGGGAAACTCTCGACATAATATCCATCAGCAATGTATTGTGGTCAACAGCAAGGTTGATCTCTTCAAAGATAGGAGCACACTCAAACTGAGCAGGAGCCACTTCATTGTGACGTGTGCGGAGAGGAATACCGAGTTTATAACACTCAGTTTCGAAATCCCTCATGAAAGCATACACTCTTTCAGGAATAGAACCGAAGTAGTGGTCTTCCAATTGTTGGTTTTTGGCGGAGTTATGGCCATACACAGTACGACCACACATTACCAGGTCAGGACGTGCATTGAACAATGCTTCGTCAATCACGAAATATTCCTGTTCCCATCCGAGTGTGGAAGAAACTTTAGAAACATTTTTATCGAAATAATTGCAAACGTCAACAGCAGCTTTGTTCAGTGCTTCAACAGCCTTCAGTAAAGGAGCTTTATAATCCAGTGATTCACCGGTATAAGAAACGAATGCAGTAGGAATGCAAAGTGTTTTGCCTTCTCCGATCTCCATGATGAATGCAGGAGAAGAAGGGTCCCATGCTGTATATCCGCGGGCTTCAAAAGTTGCGCGTAAACCACCGCTGGGGAAAGAAGAAGCATCAGGTTCCTGTTGTATTAAAGCATCTCCTTCAAATTGCTCAATGGGAGTACCATCACCTTTCAGGGTAAAGAAAGAATCATGTTTTTCAGCAGTAGTGCCGGTAAGTGGCTGGAACCAGTGTGTAAAGTGGGTTACACCTTTACTTTCAGCCCAGGCACGAATGCCATTGGCGATTTGATTGGCTACAGCTCTGTCAATTTTCTGACCTGCCCTAATAGAACCGATCAGGCTCTTATACGCTTCATCACTTAAGTATTCACGGGCAGTTTTCAGTGTAAATACATTGCTGCCAAAAATGGCAGTGATCTTTTTGGAGCCCTCTACCTCAGTTGCCGGGGAAGCATTCAGTTTGGAGATTGCATTAAAACGAAGGGACATATTTTTACTAGTTTTAAGCAAAGCAAAGGAATTAGAGGATTTAACCCAATTTTTTTTGGTTAATCTGAGTTTTATTGCAAAAAATGTGGAAAAACCTAAAAAAATTGAGGATTATGGCCCTTCTTTTTTCGATCTGATTAATATTTGGTTGAATTATTGATTTTTATAATGTTAGAAAAGGCGGGAATAGGCAATTTTTTCCAGTTGATACCGGCTACTATTACCGGCACCAGCAATGGCAGGGCAATGCTCCTGTAGCGGACAACAGCCCCCAGGTTGTTGACACTGAATCCAATGGTCAATAAAAGTGACATGGCGAAGAAAATGCAGAAGTATACCACTTTCTTATCCTTTGCCACTCCTTTTTTATGCCAGATAAGAAAAGTGACGAATAGCAATAATAACAGTAATATCTCCAGTGCAGCAGCCATTGAAAATAAGTGGTGGATATCATTTGGGTAGGGCCGTAAAGCAGAAAGCGTAATGGCCTGTGGCGTATTGATCAGGAAACTCAACACATCTGGTTTTAACTGGCTGATAGGAATGCTGCTGTTGCCAACCAGTGTCAGGAAAGCCTGCTGTTTGTCGACAACTGCCTGGGGAAAATCCAGTTTCGGATGAATATACCGCAGGCAAAAAAACAAAATACCTCCTATGCTGTATACTGCTCCGAAGCAGGCAAGTTTATAATTCGGAAAGCGGCTGGCAAGTATCCAGGCAATAACACCGGGAACGATCAGCACTAGCAGAAAATTTCTTAACAACAGGAAGATCAATATTCCCAGCAAAATGCCCAGCCATCTTTTCAGCGGCCATTTTTTTTCCTGCAAAGCAAAATATATATGATATATGATCAGCCCGATACCAAGGAATATCAGGCCTTCTTTGTGGATGCCGGCCGACCAGTACAAGAAGGAAGGCACAAAAAATATGGCGATGAGTACTATTATCTTTTCATCAGGGAACACTTCCTTCATTACCCTGTACAGTGCAATAGGACCAAATAATGTGAGGTAGGAATAAAAGATCACATTTACATAATAATTCCCCATGCTGAAAATATCAAAGATGGACAGCAACTTGACGAAGATCATTGATTTCAGATCGTTCCAATAGGAATTATAAGAACCGAAAAAATCTCCCAATTCTTCACCCGATCGTGGTGCGGGAAGAAGACTGGTGAAATATTCGTGGGGATTGGTAGTCAGCAGTTTTAATTCCTCAATGGATTGATAGTGATATGACCAGGTGTCCACCATTTTTGCATAACCACCATAATAAATTCCGATCCAGCCATAAAAAATGCCGGCAATAACTTTTGCAAGAAAAAGAATAACCAGTTGGTCTTTATTCAGGCCGGCGAGGTTGAAAAAACGGGTCCGGGTAACCAGCCAGGCAAAAACGACGAGATAGACAACAAAAAGAAGGTACTCCAACAGCAGCTGTTTTGTTGCACAAAATAAACATTTACTACCACTCTTTCCTTAATTTTGCGGCTTCTCCAATTAACCCCTTACATGGAAATAACAGCAAAAACCGCACAGCAACTCAGGCTTACAGAAGAAGAGTTTGAACTGATCAAAAAAAAATTGGGTCGTACCCCTAACTTCAATGAGCTCTGTGCTTTCAGCGGCATGTGGAGCGAACACTGCAGTTATAAAAATTCCATTAAATGGCTTAAAACACTTCCCCGTGAAGGTGGCAGAATGCTGGTAAAAGCCGGAGAGGAAAACGCTGGCTTGATGGATATCGGCGGCGGCCTCGGTGTGGTATTCAAGATCGAATCACACAATCACCCTTCTGCTATTGAACCGTTCCAGGGAGCAGCCACAGGTGTAGGAGGTATTCACCGGGATATTTTTACGATGGGCGCCCGTCCTATCGCTTCACTCAATTCATTACGCTTCGGCAACCTGGAAGAAGATAAAACCCAACATCTTTTATC
>CBHEUU010000597.1:0-3445 GCA_965990355.1 uncultured Chitinophagaceae bacterium | reverse complement strand
CAGGTTATAACCGAGCTGGATATTGCGCAGGCGCAGGTAAGATCCATCTTCCACAAATCTTGTTGACATATTGCCGTTGAGGCTTCTGGATATTCTCGGATATTTTGCATCTGTTTTCTCAGCGGTCCAGTGATTGTAATATACATCTTCAGGCAGGTTCAGTCCCATTCCCAGGTCAAGCGTAGCTGCTTTATTGAGATTGAAGATATCATTGCCCTGTGATCCCTGTAAGAACAAGGTCAGTTCAAAACCTTTATAACGGGCTACAGAATTGAAACCATAAATAAAATCAGGATTGGGATCACCTATATAGGTTTTATCAGCAGCGTTGATGATATTATCACCATTGCGGTCTTCATATTTCAGGTTGCCATTAGCCGTATATCCCGTTTCTACATAACCATAAAAAATACCTACAGGCTGTCCTTCACGCAATAGATTCACATAATCATTCAATGATCCTGTATAGATAGCCTCACCGAATATATCCTGTCCATCATATAGCTTGAGCACTTTGTTGCGGTTGAAGGAGATATTGGCAGAAATGGTCCAGTTAACATCGCGGTTGCGGATAGCGTCAGCTTCTACGGTGAATTCAAATCCTTTGTTCTGGATCTCTCCTACGTTTTGCACGGTGCGTTGATATCCTGTGGAAGAAGGTAACTGAACATTGTTCAGGAGGTTCTTGGTTTTCTTGACATAATAATCGGCTGTGAGTCGTAGTTTGTTGTTGAGGAAACCTATATCAACGCCAATATCCAACTGGTCAGTTGTTTCCCATTTCAGGTTGCCAGGCAGAACGACATCGGGTGCATAGCCAATATATAACACATCCCCAAAAACGACATTATAGCTGCGCAACTGATTCAGGGTTTGATACGGTGTGAGAGAATTGCTGCCGGTACGTCCATAAGTTGTTCTCAGTTTAAGATCGGATATGACATTTGAATTCTGCAGGAAAGGTTCGCTGGAAACTCTCCAGGCAAAAGCAGCAGATGGGAAATTTGCCCATTTGTTTTCTTTAGAATAACGGGATGACCCGTCACGACGGAAACTGAATGTGAAAAGATATTTTTCATCCAATGTATAATTAAGACGGGAAATATAAGAGGCCAGTACATCTTTCTGGTAAAAAGAATAAGGGATGCCCGGAATGTTGGCTGCGCCGAGGTTGCCCGTACCGGTTACATCACTTATGAACCCGGTGCCTGAAGCACCCATGCCCGTAGATTTGCCTACCTGGTAGGCAAATCCGCCAGTGAAGGATACGTTATGCCGTTTGGCGAACACCCTGCTGTAATTGGCAATGCCTTCTGTAATCAGACTGGTAAATTGGGTTGTGCTGATACTTGCAGCACCTACAGAATTAGTGGACGGTTCTATATTATTGTATTTATCTGTCCGGTCATTTGAATTTTCTATGCCACCAGAAAGACGGACTGAAAGATCTCTTACCGGTTTGATGGTAAGTGCCACATTGGATAAGATGCGGTCGGCTTTTACCCCTTCTGAAATTTCATAGATTGGAACAAGCGGGTTGATCAGTGCATTGGAGATAAATGGATAGGCAGTGGTCAATCTGCGATAAGAACCATCCGGCATGTAAGGCGTAAGCGTAGGAGGCGCCATCAGCATGGCAGAAAACACATCGCTGCCGCGGTTGCCTAATTGTGAACTCTGTAGTTTCCGTGTAATACGGGTCAGCGTGGCATTATAGGAAATATTGAACACTTTGCTGATATCATGGCTAAGGTTACCACGTAAAGAATATCTTTTGAAATCAGTATTGTGTACGATACCATCCTGCAGGTATACACCACCGGATAAAGAAAATTTAGTTTTTTCAGAACCACCGTTTACTGTTACACTGGTATTATAAAGCGGCGCTTTGCGCAATACAAGGCCCTGCCAGTCGGTACCCGCCATTGTCCCAAACGAATCAATCTGTTGTTGGGTGAAGTAGGTTGCCACTCCATCATTCTTTGCCTGTTCATTATACAGTTCTGCATACTGGCGGGGATTCAGCAGTTTCATTTTTTTGGTAACGGACTGAATAGAGTAACCCATTTCAAACTGGACAGTAGTTGCACGATTACCTTTTTTACCACTTTTGGTAGTGATCATAACCACCCCGTTCGCACCGCGTGACCCATACATGGCAGTGGAAGATGCATCTTTCAATATTTCTATGGATTCAATATCCCCGTTTTGCAGGAAGGTTGGATTAGTGCTGTAAGGAATTCCATCCACTACATACAGGGGCTCATTGCCGCCGAGGATGGAGTTAACGCCACGCACACGCACACTTATACTGCCGCCAGGCACACCATTATTCTGCATCACTCTTACGCCGGCAGCCCGCCCATTCATCGCCTGCATCACATTGGTGGTGGGGAATGAAGTAACGTCTTCTGATTTGATCTGCGAAACAGAGCCGGTAAGATCTTTTTTACGGACAGTGCCATAAGCGATCACTACCACTTCACTCGATTTATCCTGGGCAGTCAGTTTTACAACAAGCGGCTCATTATCTTCCTTTACAGGAACTTCCACATTGGCATAACCAACATAAGAGATCACGAGTATTGAATTCGGAGGAGCGTCAATACTGAAAAAACCTGCAGCGTCCGTTTGAGTACCTTTATTGGATCCCTTGATCACAACGGAAGCCCCAACAAGTGGATCGCCGGTTTCATTGGTTATTTTTCCTTTTACTATAACCGGCGAAACTATTGGTGTGGTTTTGATTTCCGGCGCAGCAATCCCTTCCTTTTGTTTTATAACAATGGTTTTACCAACAATGGAATAAGTAAAAGGCTGGTCCCTGAAACAGAGATTCAACACTTCTTCGAGTGGCGAGTCGCTGGTTTTTATAGTAAGCTTCTTCGATTTCTCCAGCAGGTTGTAATCGAAAAAGAAAACATAATTGCTTTGCTTTTCGATGGCACGGAAAATCTTTTCCAGCGGGGCATTTTTTTCAGACAGGGTAATCTTCTGACCATAGCCTCTCGCTGCTACCTGCAAGCAGGCTGAAAATAAAATCAGCGTGATCAACTTCATAACAAGCAAGGTTTTGATAACTGAACGGCGCATGGAAAATAGCCGCTTCCTGAAAGGTTTGATTTGCATACCTTTGAATTGGTTTGGGTTAACAATATCTCCTCCGGGAAACCGGAAGAATAAACAGTCCTGAACGATTGTATGGGAACCCAACTATCTGCCGGGAGTGCTCGCTACACTTCCGGTTTCTTTTTGGTTCCCGTTTATTAAGATTTATTGGTCACAATGATCTTTTTTCCTTCTATACGGAAGGAAACGTTGCTTAACCGCAATATCTTAAGCACGTCTTCGATATTGCTGCTCCGCGATATTTTTCCACCAAACTGCCTCTCACTCATCTTGCCTACATAAGCTACTTCCACGTCGTACCATCTTTCTATCTGCC
>CBHEUU010000596.1:0-3447 GCA_965990355.1 uncultured Chitinophagaceae bacterium | reverse complement strand
GTAGTAAATAATATTACGAAAAGAATTACGTGATTGCAGGAAATAATAAACCTGCAATTCCGTAGTCTTTTAATTACTTCAGCAATCCATGCGCATTCGTCGCAAATATTTTTACCGCGATAGCGAGGAGAATAACACCAAAAAATTTCCTGATAGCGATCAATCCACTTGCACCGAGTAATCGTGCTATATACCCAAGGGACTTTAAAACTATATAGATGATCACCAGGTTGATCAGTATCGCCACCAGCAATGTAGTGGCGCCATAATTCGCTTTCAGCGACATGATAGTCGTGAGTGTACCTGAACCAGCAATCAGTGGAAAGGCAATCGGCACTACCGTAGCGGTTTTTACATCCGCATCGCCTTTAAAGAATTCAACTCCCAATACCATTTCCAGTCCCAGGATAAAGATCACGATCGAGCCACCTACAGCAAAGGATTTTACATCCAATCCCAACACATTCAGAAAAGCTTCGCCAACGTATAAGAAAAGGATCATCAACCCACCGGAGATCAGCGTGGCCCGCCATTCCTTCATGCCACCCATTTTTTCTTTCAGCGTGATCAGTATCGGCACAGAACCGATAATATCAATAACCGCAAAAAGAGTGAAGGTTACAGTAAGCAGGTCGGCCGGAACTATTTTCATACGGCAAAGATAATAAAGCAACCGCGTCATTAGTAGACCATCATTGCGAGGCGAAGCCGAAGCAAAGCAATTACCGCTCCTTATGCTCTTCCCTGAACCGGTTCACCTCCAGTTGCAAATGCAATAAACATTCCCGTCAAAGGCAATCCGTATACTTCTTATCCATAAACGCTCTTTGCTCCTCACTTATATGGATAGCGAAACACTGGCATTGTGTAATATTCCCCGGTTTGCATTCAAACCCATTTCCGCAACGCGGGCATTTACGTGTTTCGTGATTACACATAAGCAGGTTGTTGAAAGAAAGGCTTGTATTTATGTTGTAATGTGGCAGGTACTGCAAATATTTCCGGATGAAATAATCCTGCCAGCAATTCAATTCCGTCTATCAATGTACCGGCACTGGGCTGGGTGAAGAAATCATAATCGGCCAGGTATACAGCTTTGTTCTTTACTGCAGCCAGGTTATTCCAACCGGGTTTTTGCTCCAGCAGGTGCATTTCTTCCTGTGTTCTGTTCACTTCAAATCCGCAAGGCGCTATCACCAGTACTTCAGGATTGTATTTGATGATCTTTTCCCAGGGAGTAACGATGCTGTCGCCACCGGGATTTGACAATGCATCTACACCACCAGCCTGCGCGATCTGGTAAGGAATCCAGTGTCCGCAATTATAAACAGGTTCTATCCATTCCATCACCATCACTCTTTTCAACGGCGCTCTAAATTGCCGGAGACGGTCAAGAATATTACCGGTGCGGGCTTGCAAAGCGGACAGGTAAGCATAGGCCGCTTCTTCCTGTCCTAATGCAGTAGCAATAGTGACAGCAGTATCCATTACATCATCCAGATTGTTTGGTGATAAAGCAATGAGTTGCGGTTGCTTTTTCAACCTGGATACGGCTGCAGCGGTGCAGGCCGTATCAATCTGGCATACTTCGCAGATGTCCTGTGTGAAAATGATATCAGGACTGATCTTTTCCAGCAATTCTTCATCTACGTAATACAGACTCTTGCCTTGCGCCTTGCTTGCAGAAAAAATGGTATCAATCTCGCGGCTGCTGTATTGCTTACCTTCCAATACACAACGAACGATTTTGTCTTTTTCCTCCCTTGCAGGAAGCGGACATTCGAATGTAACACCATGCAGCAGATGCTGAAGACCCATGTCGTAGATCATCTGCGTGGCTGCGGGGAGAAAGGATACTGCTGTCATAAAGAATATTTAATTGATGGCAGTTTTTTCTTTTAACTGCGGCACATTCCGTTTTACCCATTCAAATCCACCAAACAATATTGTACTATATACCAGGGTGCCGGCTAAGAAATTCTTCATAAAAGGAAAACCCTGTGCATAGCATTGGATCAAACCATCTATGCCTCTGCTTAATGGTTGCATTGTACGGAGATCAGTGCCGCCGCCGATCCATACCGTCAGGTCGGCCAACAGCCAATGGGTGAGGGAAGCCAGTACAGAAGCGATCAATACATTCTGCACGTTCACTTTGCTTAAGATCCATTTGCCCAATAAAACGATCAGCAGGAAGATGGCATAGATCCAATACCAACCGCTGTATATAACCCCGTATTTACCTTCAAAAACGAATAAGCTGATCGCCAGGTCGCCAAGAAATAAAGTGGCTAAAGGAAACAGGATGGCTTTCCGCCAGGGACGGAAATAAGCGCCCCCAAACAAAGCCATTGCACCAATTGGTGAGAAGTTTGACCAAGGGGTTACCTGAGCTGCATTAGGAATACGCATGGCGCCAGCTACCACGATCAATGACAGCAGGAATATGAATTTAGGATTGAATGTTTGTTTCATGATGATGGTTTCTATAATTTAAATTGTATTCCTCCCATCAGGTTTAGCCCTTGTGTGCTATAACCGTATACTTCATAATAATCTTTATCCAGGATATTTTTTACATCCACAAATGCTTTCAGGCGATTCGGAATGAATGCATATTCTGCATAAAAATTCCACAACAGGTATGAACCAAGTTCAACCGGGCTGCTTGTAAAAGTGCTGTTGTTAAAGAAGATATCGGTACGTTTTCCGTAGTTGTAAATATTGGTGCTGATAAACAGGTTCTTCGTCAGCTGGTAATTCGCTGTCAGCCCGAATGTATGTTTGGGCCTTCTCAACAGGTTAAAATAGCTGGTGTCCTTTCCGTTTGCTTTGGTAGTTACATCACCATCTACAAAAGCATAGTACATTTTTACCTGCAGGTTTTTATTGATCTGCAAATTGGGTTCAATCTCAAATCCATGATCTTTTTGTTTGTCCAGGTTGATATAGCTGAAGGCAGGGCCATAAATGATCACGTTTTTTGTATTGCGGTTAAAATAAACGGCACGGAAGTCCAGGATGCCTAACTGTGTTTGAACACCTCCTTCATACGTTGTGGATTTTTCAGGTTTCAGGTCCGGATTGCTGCCATAAGGACCATACAGTTCTGTTAAAGCTGGTGCACGGAAAGCTGTGGCCAGGTTGGCAAATATTTTCACATTTTCTCTTATCAGGAAAGAAGGGTTGGCACTGTAAGTGAAATTATCACCATAGCGTGAATGATTGTTATATCTGCCGCCTGCTTCAATATTTAATCCTTGTAACAAAAGGTTTTGGGCAAACACAGAAAGATAGGGGCTCGTGATATGTGCATTTGAATCAGTGGAGGTTTGACGGCGGTGATCAATACCTGCCAGCAATTTAAAATGCTCCGACAACTTATATGTTGCATACAATTCCGCGATCTTACTGGTGCCTTCAAATGGAGTGTTGGAATTATACGTA
>CBHEUU010000595.1:0-3448 GCA_965990355.1 uncultured Chitinophagaceae bacterium | reverse complement strand
AAAGACATGTTCAAAGCCGAGGCTGTAAAATTCTGATGCTTCAAGCATCTGCTCGTTATTATCCACTTTATTGACAGTAAGGAAAACCGGTTTGGTACTGCGTCTCAACACATGCGCCATTGAATCATCCAACGCAGTCATGCCTGTGTGGGCATCTACCATAAAAATGATGGCGTCTGCTTCATCCACGGCGATCAATACCTGTTTGGCTATTTCTTTTTCAAACACGTCCTCACTACCCGCTACAAACCCACCGGTATCGATCACGTTGAATGTTTTTCCATTCCAGTCGGCAACGCCGTATTGCCTGTCGCGCGTAACGCCACTCACATCATCCACGATCGCTTTACGCTGTTCCAGCAAGCGATTGAAGAAAGTGCTTTTGCCTACATTGGGCCGGCCTACTATTGCTACTGTAAAACTCATATATGTACTAATTCAAAAGTTAATATCCATACTCCTTCAACTGCAAGTCATTTTCTCTCCATTTCGGTTTCACTTTTACAAACAGTTCCAGGAAAACCTTTTGCTGCAAAAACGCTTCGATGTCTTTTCTTGCTTCCGTGCCCAGCTTCCTGATCATGCTTCCCTTTTCACCAATGATAATGGCTTTCTGGGTTTCGCGGTGAACAATGATATCGGCCACGATCTTTATAAGCGTTGTCTTTTCTTTAAACTCCCTTACCAGCACAGCTGTATGATAAGGTATCTCATCTTCCACCAGTTCATATATTTTTTCCCGGACCATTTCCCCTACAAAAAACTTGGTGGGCAGATCGGTAATATCATCGTCATTATAAAAAGGATCGCCTTCGGGAAGCAGTGCCAGTATTGGCTTGAGAAAATTTTTAAGATTAATGCCGCTGGTTGCGGAGATGGTGACCGTTCCTTTACAATATTTTTTTGCAGAGAAGAAAGCGATCGCTTCCTGTATTTTCTCCTGCGATGCGCGGTCAATTTTATTGATCACTACCAGGGCCGGTACTCTGAGGCGAAGCGCTTCAAAAATAGTATGGCATTCTTCCCAGTTTTCATTCACATCCACGATCAGCAAAGCAAGATCAGCATCTTCCAATGCGCTTTTCACCGCCTGCATCATTTTCTCATGCAGTTTGTATTTGGGTTCAATGATGCCGGGTGTATCGGAAAAAATGATCTGGTAATCTTTTTCCGTCATGATCGCTTTGATGCGGTGACGGGTGGTTTGCACTTTGGGCGAAACGATAGCAAGCTTCTCTCCCATCAACGCATTGAGTAAAGTGCTTTTCCCTGCATTAGGGCGGCCGAAGATATTGACGAAACCTGCTTTCATTATTAAAGTACTTCTATATAAAACCACGAGGGCATGCAGGCTTCGGATAGCAAAGGAGGTAATCAATCCATGCCAGTTGACTGCAACTGCCCAGGAAAAAATCAAAAGTCCGCCAAGCTGGCGGACTTTTCGTTGTTGCGAAGGGGAGGATCGAACTCCCGACCTTCGGGTTATGAGCCCGACGAGCTACCGCTGCTCTACTTCGCGATGTGGGCTGCAAATGTACAGCTATAATTGTTACTGGCCAAACAAATATGGAAATTAAAAAGCAGAGGGCGTATTATCGCTGTCAGCTATAATACGCCCTCTGTGTCAATACTATGTAAAACTAATTATGAACTTCTCTTCACGCTGCTAGCACCACTTGTGCGCACATCACGGATCAAACCGCTTCCTTTATAATGCACGTCACTTGCGCCGCTGGCAACTACTGATAATTCTTTGTTTACCTGTATGCGTACATCACTTGCACCGGAAACATCGGCAGTGCAATAATCAGCCGACAGGTCGAATCCTTTGAAACTGCTGGCGCCACTGGCATCAATATCCAGCTGGCCTACATTACCGGTCAGTTTCACATCAGAAGCTCCGCTAAGATCAAAACTGAGTTTGGATATATTCACCTGCCCGGCCAGATCGCTGGCGCCGGAAAGTACAATCTTCGCACCATCAGCTTTCCATATACCTATAATGTCCACATCGCAGGCGCCACTCACATCCAGTTTATCTAATTGCTTGAAAGAGACATAGGCTTTGAGTTTGCGGTTGCCCCTGCCCCAGCCTTTTTTAGGCTTGTAGCCGATATCCAGCACACCATTTTTCACTTCCACTTTTATATCCTCCAGGTACTCCGTTTCTCCGGCACTTACAGCCACCGATTCCTCTGAACCTTGTGTGAGATACACATCAAAGGCGTTTGACAAACGGATCACTGTGAAGTTTTTAGCTTCCCGCACCTGAGCATTAGGATCCTTTATAGTAGGCTGCTGAGCCAATGCAACAGGGCCGAAAGCCAGGAACAGCAATGAGTAAATTATCTTTTTCATAAACAAGTTTGTTTGTAGTGTTACGCCGGACGTTTCCGAAAAGTTACAATAAACCGGAATTTTCCTATTTTTGTCCCAGTTCTTACAAAGTGAAAGCTTGTAAGTTTTCAGCGTTTCCCGGGGTGTTTGCAGCCAATGGCTGCGATCTGAGATTATACCCGTAAACCTGATCAGGGTAATGCCTGCGCAGGGAAGGAGTCCTTCGTATGTCCTTTCTCCAACAGCATTTCCCTCTCATTTTTTAACCGTTTAAACTAAAAAAATGAAGAGGATTGCACTCATCTCATTTTCATTCATGAGCTGGTCAGCCGTTATGGCCCAGCAACAAGAAACCACAGACAGTTTTTATTCCCTTGCACCCGTTGAGGTCAGGGCTATCAGGGCTGGCGAAAAAGCGCCCTTCACCAAGTTCAATCTCAATAAAAAAGAGATTGGCAAATTGAACCTGGGCCAGGATATTCCTTTTATCCTCAACCAGACACCTTCCGTAGTAGTTAACTCCGATGCCGGCACAGGAGTCGGCTACACGGCCATGCGCATCCGCGGCACAGATGCCACGCGTACCAATGTTACTCTCAATGGCATCCCATTCAATGATGCAGAAAGCATGGGTGCTTTTTTTGTGAACCTTCCGGATTTCACTTCTTCTGTTAATTCAATCCAGATCCAGCGCGGCGTAGGCACATCGTCCAATGGTGCCGCTGCTTTTGGTGCTACAGTCAGTTTATCAACCAATGAACTGAACAAAAATCCCTACGGAGAGATCAACAACAGTTATGGTTCTTTCAACACCTGGAAAAACACCATTAAAGCAGGAACAGGTTTGATCGATAATCATTTTACAATGGATGCGCGGCTGAGCCAGATCACCAGCGATGGCTATGTTGACCGTGCCAGCAGCCGGTTGCAATCTTTTTATTTATCAGGTGCATACATTGGCGACCGGTCATCACTCCGCTTCAATGTTTTCTCCGGTAAAGAAAAAACTTACCAGGCATGGAATGGCATACCCGAGTCAATGCTGAAAAGTGATCGTACGTATAACTCCAGCGGTACTGACCGTCCCGGTGCCCCTTATGACAATGAAACG
>CBHEUU010000594.1:0-3458 GCA_965990355.1 uncultured Chitinophagaceae bacterium | reverse complement strand
ATTTGGAGATATATTTTTCACTTTCAGGCAATTCTTTTTTTTCGTCCACATACACTGTTGTCACCATTTTTACTTTGTCTTCCGGCCAGGGTCTGATATCCAGATTGCAGGTGGTATTTACGATTTTAATAACAGCATTTTTTTCAGCAGGTAATTCCTGCACCAGTTCCTTTAATACTGTTTTAACCGGTGCGGCAGTGTCTGTCTTTACAGAAGTTTCTTTGCCGAACATCCGCCTCCTCTGTTGTTGTTGTGCGAATACTGGCTGAACCAACACCACTGCGATTATTAAGGATGATACGATTCGTTTATTCATGGCTATACTTTAAAGGGTGATATAAGAAGGTTTTTGCAGTTGTATGCCGGCATTGGTCTGCTTCACCTTGTTATTCATTTTGTTTATTTCAAATTGCAATTGTTTCAATACGGTTATTTTATGCTGGTAAATAGTGATCAATTCATCCAGCAGCATTTCATTATAGGGATTTTGCCTGAGCTGCTGTTTCACTTGCTCTTCATCCTTTGCCAGGTCGGTAAATTGTTTTTTAAATAAATAGAAATACCCGGGGTCTTCTGCATAAATAGGTTGTGTGCGCAGGCGCTCCAGTTGAATATCCAGCATGGTAGCATAGCTGGCTTCAATTCCTTCAAAGCCGTACAAAGGTGCTGGCCGGTGAGGTGATTTCACACGCTTATCATTCACTTTCTTTTTTCTGTTATATGCCATCACTGGTTCTTTCCCCCTGGAAACCGGAACAACTGATTTCTTTTCCACTGCTTTCTTTTCAATTATTGTATCGGCAGGTTGAGAAACGATTCCAGTTGATGTGTCTTTGGATGGGGCGGCCTCAACTATTGCTTCTTTGGCAGGATGTGTAAAAAAGTAAACGCCTGTTCCTATTGCAAGCACCAGGCAGGCAGCCGCCATCCATTTTGCAAACACTGGAATAGTGGCCGGTGGATGAAGCTTCTTTTTTACTCCTTTCCAAAGGTCTTCACCAGGCGTATCTGTATCCAGATGCCCGCGGTTATTTTGCAGATATTTTTTCAGTTCATCCATTGATCTCGGGTTTCAGTATCCGGTCCTTTAATAATTGACGGGCCCGGTGATACTGGCTTTTTGATGTTGATTCAGAAATGTTCAATGCTTCAGCAATTTCTTTATGTGAATAATCTTCCAGGGCATACAGGTTGAATACAGTGCGGCAGGCCTGGGGCAGCTTTTTTATTTCTTCATTCACCCGCTCAAAGGAGATTTCCCTGATCCATTCTGCCTGGTCGTTTCCGGGTAGTTCATAATGCTGCTCTTCCAATTCCTTCCAATACACTTTTTTCTTGCTGTAGCGAACGCATTCATTTATTACGATCCGCTTTAGCCAGCCACCAAAATTGACTTCCTGCCTTAACTGCTTCAGGTTTTTGAATGCCAGCACAAACGATTCCTGTAAAAGATCTTCTGCATCCTGGCGGTTGGCCGTCATCCGCATGCAGATATTGAACATCGCTTTGGCATATTGCTGGTAGAGCAGGCTTTGGGCCTTTTCGTCGCCCTCGCCAGCTTGTTTTACCACTGCAATTAGTATGTTGGTTACAGGCTCCAAAACGGTGTTCTTTATCAGGAGGATGAAGTTGGGAAAAGGTTGGAATTCTTGCGCGATTTTTTTATTGCGTCATAAGGTGCAATTTGAAGAATATACCGGCATGGCTTAAATTGTACCCTTATAATTTACCTGCTTATGAAATATCTCCTGAGCCTGCTTCTGGCAGGCCTGTTAATTCAAGCCGAAGCCCAGCATTTAAAACCTGGATTTGACCCGAAAGAATACGGGGAATTGCTATCCATTACTTTTTACCGCAGCAGCATATCCGATTCAACCGAACGACTGACCCGGGAAGATCCTTATAAAATGAATTTCGAATCGGTGGAATCGGGCTTTCTCAACCGGTGGACCCTCTACCTGCGCAAGGATAATGTGGCCGTAATAGATCTGCGGGGAACGGTAAACCAGGCCGCAAGCTGGTTCGCTAATTTCTATGCAGCCATGATCCCTGCCACTGGCAGCATTCAGCTTAACGACAGCACAGTGTTCGATTACCAACTGGCAGCAGACCCAAAAGCGGCGGTGCATGTAGGCTGGACCATTTCATTGGGCCACCTGGCACCGGAGATCGTAAAAAATATCAATGCACTTTATCGCGATAAGAAAATAAAAGAGTTCCTCGTTTTTGGACATAGCCAGGGAGGCGCATTGGCTACCCTGCTTCGTTCATACCTCGAATATGAAAAGAAGAAAGGGCATATACCTTCAGATATTATCCTGAAAACTTATTGCAGTGCCGCTCCCAAGGTAGGTGACATGCGGTATGCTTATGATTTTGATTATATCACGCGCAATGGCTGGGCTTTTACAGTGGTGAATGCAGCAGACTGGGTGCCGGAAACACCTTTTTCCGTGCAAACCCTTGCCGATTTCAGTTTACCCAATCCGTTGGTCAATGCAAAGGATTATTTGAAAAAACAGAAATTCTTTGTCCGGCTTGCAGGCAATATGGTGTATAATAAGCTGGAGCGTAAACCACGTAAAGCGCAACGGAAGCTGGAAAAATATTTAGGATGTAAAATGTACCGGCTGGCAGTCAGAAAAGTATTACCGCAATTGAAAGAACCGGAGTATGTGCATTCCAGCAATTATATGCGCGCCGGTGTTCCTATTGTACTGATGCCTGATGAAGAGTATAATCGCTTATATCCTTACGACAAGGAAAAGGTCTTCATGCACCATATGTTTCAACCCTATAATTTTTTATTGAAAAAAAATTATTTGACCAAATAGTAACACCAGCGGAAAAGCCTGCCTTCAAAATCAAAAGGTGTAGTGGCTTTGGTGATATCTTTTATGGTGGAAGCCTGAATTGATTTTTCGTCCAGTACAAATTTCCTGAAATTGGTGCTGAAATAAAGTATTCCTCCGGGTTTGAGTGCAGCCATGCAATCGTTGATCATACTTACATGATCTCTTTGGATATCCAGGAAATCATCCATCCGCTGACTGTTGCTGAATGTAGGCGGGTCCATTACAATGAGATCATAATAATCAGCGGGCAGTTGTTTCAGGTATTGCATCACATCCGTTTGAACGAATGAATATTTTTCCGGGTCAGCGTATCCATTCAATCCCATATTCTTCTCTGCCCAATGCAGATAAGTTTTGGATAAATCGGCTGTTACCACTTTTTCAGCACCGCCTGCTGCTGCATACACGGAAAAAGAACCGGTGTAAGCAAACAGGTTCAATACTTTTTTACCTGCACTTTTCTCTTTTACCATTTGCCTGGTGGTGCGATGATCAAGAAACAAACCGGTATCGAGATAATCGCTGAGATTGATGATAAATTTCAACCCGTTTTCTGTAACAACGAACTCATGTTGTTCTTCATTGATGCGTTGATATTGCCCA
>CBHEUU010000593.1:0-3459 GCA_965990355.1 uncultured Chitinophagaceae bacterium | reverse complement strand
AATGAAAAATGAAACCGATTGCATTTTTTATGAAAAAGATAGGGCCCCGGAGCTTACAATCTTATCATCGCTTTGATTACCAGATGATTAGGATCAAGCCATTGTTCAAAATTATCTTTCACTTCTGCAAAGCTTACAGTATGTGTAATATAGGTAGCAGGATCCACTTTTTTCTGCTTCATGCTGCTGATCACCTGGGCAAAATCTGCCCTTGTTGCATTCCGGCTGCTCATCAATGTCGCTTCCCGTTTATGAAATTCGGGATGGCTGAAACTGATATTTTCTTTTTGCAATCCTACCAGCACATAGCGGCCTCCATGAGCGAGATATTGAAAAGCAGTATTAATAGCTTTCAGGTTTCCGGTAGCATCAATCACCACTGTAGGCATATCGCCACCGGTGATACGGGATAGTTCTTCCATCACATTCCCGCGGGCATTGACTGTATAGGGTATCTTCAATTTGCTGCGGCAGAAATCCAACCGGCTTTCCTGGATGTCCATGGCTATCACTTTCGCGCCGGCTATTCTTGCAAATTCCATTGTGCCCAATCCGATAGGGCCGGCACCCACCACCAGCACAAATTCATTTTCAATTACAGCAGCCCTCCTTATAGCGTGTGCACCAATAGCAAGTGGTTCTACCAGCGCCAGTTCCTCCAGCGTCAATCCCTGATTTTGCACTAATGCTATATCCGGTACCAAAAAATATTCACACATGCCTCCATCGATATGTACACCGCAAACCTTCATTGCCACACAGCAGTTCGGTTTTTCATTACGGCAGGCGATGCAATGACCGCAGTTGAGATAAGGAATGATAGTAACCGCATCTCCTTTTTTAAATCCTTCTGCATTTGTTTCCTCTATTATGGCGGCCAGTTCATGGCCCAGGATACGCGGGTATTCAAAATAAGGTTGCGTGCCTTCAAAAGCATGAAGGTCTGTTCCGCAAACACCGATACGTTGAATGCGTAATAAAGTATGCCCGGGTTTGGCTGTTGGCAGTTCCCTGTCCTGGTAATCAAAGTGACGGGGAGAAACACAAATCAATGCTTTCATTCTTCTATTATTATCTGGGTAAGGTTTTCAGTACTTTCCACATTTCGTTTGCCACCAGCAAATTTCCCGCATCTGTTAAATGCACCCTGTCTGTGGTAAGAATGCCTTTTTCAGCATTACCGGGATTGTTTGCTTTGAGATAATCCACAAACGCTTTGCGCAGATCACACACCGGTAGATTCAGGTCTTTCGCAATGCTGCGGATAATATTGCTGTAATAATTAAGATCACCATCCTGCTCATTGGAATAATCATTTCTTTCACCGATCACAGAAGGTGTGCATAGCACCACACGGATATTCTTATCCTGCAATTTTTTAATAATGGCACGGTAAAACCTTTCATATTTCGCTGCATCCGTACCTGTGCCGGAAGTACTTTTATGCCATACATCATTAATGCCGACATAAATGAATACGATGTCCGGGCTCTTTGCCAGCACATCGCTATCCATTCTTAAATAAAGATCATACACTTTATTACCGCCAATACCTGCACCAGCCAGTTCAAAAGATTCAGACAGGCCATCCTTCCGGACCAGGCTATCCATTTTAACGATATAACCGTTCCCTTTTACGGCAGCTTGCGTAATGGAATCACCAAAGAAAATAACCTTGTTCTTTTTAACCGGTTTGGTAAACGCCACAAGTGATAAAGTAAGAAAGAGCACAAAGTATTTCATTTTCTATTTTTTTAAAATTCAGGCATTGGCCAGGGCCCTGTCAAGATGCACATAACCACCATCTACATACAACAGTTGACCAGTAGTATGGCTTGAACGTTCGGACAAAAGAAAAGCAACCGTATTGCCAATCTCTTCTGCTGTCGTCATCCTGTTGCCCAATGGTATTTTTGATTCTATCTCTTTTAATTTTTTTGCCGGATCCGGCAGGGTTTCAATCCACCTGGCATATAGTGGTGTAAAGCATTCCGCAACCACCACTGCATTCACTCTTATCCCGTACTTCAACAATTCAACAGCCCATTCTCTTGTCAATGCATTACGTCCACCATTGGATGCTGCGTAGGCTGATGTACCTCCTTGCCCTGTATCTGCAGTCTTGGAAGTAATGTTAACAATACTGCCTTTTGATTTCTTTAATTCCGGCAACGCATAGTGGACCATCAAATAATAATGAACAAGATTTTTATGCAGGCTGGCAATAAACTTTTCATAATCGCCATTTTCCAATCCTACCCCATCATTCACTCCCGCATTATTGACCAATCCGTCTATACGGCCCCATTGAGCAATAGCCTGCTTTACTGCCTGTTCACATTCTTCAGGCTTTGTCAATTCAGCTACTATCTGCGAAGCTTTAGCACCTGCTTTTTCTATTTCAAGCAAGGCTGCCTTATTGTCTTCTACATTGCGACCGATAATAACCGGTATCGCCCCTTCTGAAGCCAGCACTTTCACAATTCCTTCTCCAATACCTTTGGCGCCACCAGTCACCAGGATGATCTTATTATTCAGTTGCAGGTCCATTGATTTATTTTAAATGTTATAAAATGAACAGGCATTTCCTCCAAAAAAAGCTGCTTGTTCAGTTGCTGAAAATTGCGAGAAATACTGGCTGACGATCCCCAGCATTTTACTGTAGGAAGCCGCCACCTGGCAAACCGGCCAATCGCTTCCATACATAATCCGGTTAATACCGAATGCTTCCACCACGGTGTCTATATATGGTGTAAAATCTTCTTTCTTCCATTGTTTCCAGTCAGCCTCTGTGACCATACCGGATATTTTGCAAAACACATTTTCGTGGTTGGCTAAAGCACTTATCTCTTTCCTCCAATTATCACTGCTGCCCGTTTTTACATCCGGTTTGGCAATATGATCAACCACAAATTTCTGCCGGGGAAATGCCACTACCAGTTCTGCAGCATATTTCAGCTGATCAGGAAATATCAGTATGTCGTAGGTAAATCCATATTGCTGCAGTAAGCTGATGCCATTCTTAAATGCCGGCTTTAGCATCAATGCCCGATCGGCTTCGCCTTGCAAAACATGCCGGAAACCTTTCATTGCAGGAAATGATTGGTAATAGGCCAATCGCTCTGCCACATCCGGGCTTTGCAGGTCAACCCATCCTACTACCCCTTTGATGAAATCATGCTGTGCTGCATGCTTCAACTGGAAATCATTTTCTTTTTCCGATTGATCGCTTTGCACCACTATGCATCCATCAAAGCCGTGCTGTTGCAATACCGGTAAAAAATCTGCCGGCATAAAATCCCTGCGGATAGCGCTCATCTCTTCTGTGATCCAGCTATCCCTTACGGGATCAAATTTCCAGAAATGATTATGTGCATCAATTTTTAGCATAAGCCACACAGGTTTGCCGGGATTCACCCAGTCCATCTATTCCCAACTCAACAACATCACCGGGTTTGA
>CBHEUU010000592.1:0-3462 GCA_965990355.1 uncultured Chitinophagaceae bacterium | reverse complement strand
GGGTTTTGCAGGAATGGACTGAGCTGGTCTTTGTGGATTCTCCAAGCCTGCGAGTCTTATCTGGAAACCCACGCTTATGGCAACCATTTCAGAATCTCAGCCTCTTCATTCCCGCTCCCGCAATGCAGCCCGCGTAAAGAAATACGCTGTAAAAACAGATATGACGCCTATGGTAGACCTGGGCTTTTTGCTCATTGCTTTTTTTGTAATGACAACAGAAATGAGCCGGCCTTTTGTTGCAAAACTAAATATGCCGAAGGAAGGAGGCCCTCCGCCCACACTTGGGGAATCCAATGCACTTACCCTCCTAATCGGTGGAGATCAGTTGTACTATTACATCGGTGATTGGGAAAAAGCAGAAACCGAAGGACAAATAAGGGAAACCAACTTTTCTGTAAAGAATGGGATTGGAAGCATTATTCGTGAGCGCCAGTCTTGGCTTGATCAGGCCAATATCAGCAATGAAGGAAGAGATGGGTTGATGTTTATTATCAAACCGGGTGATGATGCTAATTATAGTCAGGTGATCGATGCGATGGATGAGGTACAGATTAATGGGCTAAAAAAGTACATTATCCTTAGGCCGAATAAAGAGGAGATGGCGATCATTGGTTATTGACCGAGCGCTCATTGATCATAGCCCACTTACCACTGTCACCCCGGCCCTGGTTCAGTAAGCGTACAAGTTTAAAGAATATAAGAGCCGGGGTCTCTCAAGTCTGCAATATTTTCTGAGCAAGGCTTATAGGTTTGAAGCAAGTGCAGCGCTGGGAGACCCCGGATCTTAGTGAACTATTGTAGAAAGTGGGTTAAACCAGGTCCGGGGTGACAGTGGTGGATGTACTACTATCAAGGCCGCTTGCTAACCACATATCCCGGAAAACTTCCATTTGTCCACAATTTTTCTTTCTCCGGCTAAATACTCCAATTAGCCATTTTCCTTGTCCAGCCTGCATTTCAGGGCATTTTCCTGCCCTGTTTATAAAACATTACCTTAAAAAATATGGTACTTTGTGTTGCATAGTACCAAATATCGCCCTATCTTTGTTTTACAAACGGAGAAAAAGGGGTTTTCAAACCTTATCCTTACCCCCTCCATAAAATTGAGTTTATGAATATCGAGAACACACAGAGCCAGATGCGGAAAGGGATTTTGGAGTTTTGTATTCTCTCTATTATCCGCCGGGGTGAGGCCTACCCCAGCGATATAGTAGAGGAAATGCGGGCGGCGAATCTTCAGATCCTGGAAGGAACGCTCTATCCACTGCTCACCCGCCTCAAAAATGCTGATATGCTTACTTACCGTTGGGTGGAAAGCAATTCAGGACCGCCCCGCAAATATTTTTCGCTTACGGAAAAGGGCGATAATTTTTATAAGGAGCTTGAACAAACCTGGAACGAATTGTCAAACGGTGTCAATGCTCTTGCTAAAAAAAATGATCAACCCCTTAACCAATAACCACATCGCTTCAACCCAAAAATATTGACATGAAAAAGATCATTAACATAAACCTTAGCGGAAGGGTAATACCTATTGAAGATTCTGCTTACGAAAAGCTGCAGGGTTATATCGAAAGCCTGCGCCGTTATTTTGCTCATGAAGAGGGCCGCGACGAGATCATCAATGATATCGAAAGCCGTATTGCTGAGCTGATGAATGATAAGATCCGCAAAGGTGCCAATTGTGTTACCGATGCCGATATAGAAGAGATCATTGCTTCTATGGGAAGGCCCGAGGATTTTGATGCAGAAGCCGCAGAAGCTGCTGCCGCAAATCAGTCCGGCAAATCACAACAACAACAATATTCTTACACTGGTCCTGAAAAAAAGGCCAGAACCCGTCTCTTTCGCGATACAAGCGACAGGATGCTCGGTGGTGTTTGTAGCGGCCTTGCTGCATACATGAATGTTGATCCTTCCATTGTGAGAATTCTTTTTGCCATCGTTACTTTCGGCGGCTTTGGTGTAGGCTTTTTGATCTACATCGTTCTCTGGATGGTGCTTCCTCCCAAAGACCTCGAAAATTATTCAGGAAAAAGATTGTACCGCAATCCGGATGATAAAGTGATTGGTGGTGTGGCTGGTGGCCTGGCTGCTTATTTCAATAAAGAAACCTGGTTGATCCGGTTGATCTTTGTTGCCCCCATCGCCCTGAATCTTTTACTGGGCATATTGAGTGGTTTATCCTGGAATCACGACTTCGACCTGTTTCCCAATATTGTTTTCGGTTCATTGAGCGGAACACTGACATTGATCTATATCGTGCTCTGGATGGTATTGCCTGAAGCAAAGACCAACTATGAAAAAATGGAAATGCGTGGTGAAAAAGTAGATGTGAACAGGATCCGTGAAAACGTACGCCAGGAAATGGACGGCGTGAAGGAACGTGTGAAAAGCTGGAGTGATGAAGTAAAAGAATCTGCTCAAAGCTTTGGCACAAAGGCAAAGGAGTTTGCCAACACAAAAGGAAAGGCGTTTGGCACAGAAATGAATGAGACAGCAAGAAGCAGCGGACGTAGTATCGGCCACATGATCGGTGTATTG
Source organism: uncultured Chitinophagaceae bacterium (assembly GCA_965990355.1). Classification (GTDB taxonomy): domain Bacteria; phylum Bacteroidota; class Bacteroidia; order Chitinophagales; family Chitinophagaceae; genus Terrimonas_A. The sequence continues at coordinate 918 of CBHEUU010000592.1, read as the reverse complement.
TTCAAAGCTTTCTTCCTCTTCATAGCCGGTTCTATTGCTTTTGGATTGTTTGTTGGATTCCTGGCGCTTTTATTTGGCGGGATAGCCTGGTGGCCAGTGAATAATTTCCTTTGGACCAGCAAAGCCCAGCAGATGTATGCCTGGGGCACCCTGATCTTCTTTTTGCTGGTGCCATTGGTGGGTTTTATTACCTGGGTGATCCGCCGCATTATCCGTGTGCGTTCAAGAAACAGGTATCTCGGCTGGACATTTGGTTTTCTCTGGACTCTTGGTTGGGTTTGTGTTACCCTGTTGGTCTCCAGTGTTACCCGCGACTTCCGTGATTATGACCATGTAGACGCTGCCATACCAATGAGTACCCAACCTGCAAAAGGAAAAATGATCGTAGCCGTTACAGAACCTTCGCTCGAATATACCGGCAGCTTTGGCTGGATGAATGATGACGGAGACGGCTGGGACCTTTCTGAAGACACTGTAAAGCTTTCTACTGTTCGCTTCAACGTGATCGAAAGTCCTGATAGCTCCTTCCATGTGTATGAGAAAAAGTATAGCTATGGTCGCAGTAGAGAAGATGCTCTTAATAGGGCCCGCAATATACAGTACCATATTACCTCACGTGATAGTGTACTGGACCTGGCCAGTGGGTATGCTATAGATAAAGGCAGCAAGTTCAGGGGTCAGCAGGTAGAAATTGAAATACAGGTGCCCCTGGGTAAAAAGATCCGGTTTGACAGGACTGTGAGGGAAAAACTTAATCCAGCCCGGTTTACTGTGAAAAAAACCTACCGCCGCTCAAGGTTCAGGGGTATTGAGATTGATGATGATTTTGGATTTAATTACATCACCAATGTGGATTATACAATGACCAAAGAAGGGTTGGTGGATGCATCCGGAAGGAAAATAAATGATCCTGACAAC
>CBHEUU010000591.1:0-3471 GCA_965990355.1 uncultured Chitinophagaceae bacterium | reverse complement strand
GTTCACTAAGATCCGGGGTCTCCTCAACGTTAGTGAAGACCCCGGATCTTATATTCTTTAAACTTGTAAGTGAACTAAACCAGGTCCGGGGTGACAATTGAGGATGAACTGTTGCAAACTAACTAAACCAGGTCCGGGGTGACAATTGAGGAGTAACTATTTGCCCTGGCTTGTGTAAATGAAAGGGAATACCTACAAACCTTCAGTTGGTTTTTGGTGATGAACGTGTTCCTCTTCCAGTTCTACCACGCCGCCTGTTACGGCATATTTCATTGCTTCACCGGAACTGATCGTATCTATTTTTTTCACCCTGGAGCGGGGAAGTATATATAATTGACCTGCAAAATTGTATGCCTGCGGAACATACACGGCTACTTTATCAGCACCCATTTCAAACTTGCTCATTTCTTCATCGGTCAGAAAACCAACGATCCACACATCTTCACTAAACACATTGGCCAGTACGGCTTTGCTGAATCTTTTTTTATCGCCTGCAAATGCTTCAAAGAAATCTTTGGTAGAAGAATAAATGAATTTGATCACGGGCGTCCGTTCCATCCATTGATCAAAGAAATGGATAAAGCTGCCCATCAGGAAGTTAGAGCTTACCCAACCCACCAGGATAATGAATACGACAATGATCACAAACCCAAGGCCCGGAATGTTCAGATACGGACGGAGAATGCTATCCACTTTATCAAACAACCAGTAAACAATGTATACCGTGATGCTGATCGGCGCCAGGATGATAATACCCTGAATAAGATAGCGTAAGACCTTCTTTAAATAATATTGTCCGGTATTCTTCGGCGTATTCGCCATGGTAAACATTGATTTAGGGCCAAAGGTAATGAAAGCAAGTGTCGGTGAAGCGGGTAAAAAAACAGGATGAACGGGGAAAATAACAGGATGGAAACTTTTGTTACGAAAATAGTTTCCCTAGTTTTGTGGTCTAAATTTCGCGTGAATGGAGGCTAAAGAGCGTATTTCGACGAAAGCGGAGGAGTTATTCACCAGGTTTGGTATCCGGTCTGTATCCATGGATGACATTGCCAATAACCTGGGCATGTCAAAGAAGACTTTGTACCAATATTATGCCGATAAGGACGAACTGGTACATGCCGTGGTAGATAATCATATCAACTCCCTGGAGCATGATTGCCTCAGCATCCAGGAAGGCGCAAAAAATGCCATCGATGAAGTTTTCATGACCATTGACAAGATTATTGATGAATTCAATAATATGAACCCGCTGCTGGTTCACGACCTGGAAAAATTCCACTACCGCGCTTTTCAACGTTTCAGAGAACATAAGGACAAATTCCTGATGGAAGTGCTCCGTCGCAATCTTGAATGGGGCATCAAAGACGAGCTCTATCGTGCCGATATCAATATTGAAGTGATGAGCAAATTCCGCCTTGAGTCAATGATGATTCCTTTTAACGTAACTGCTTTTCCTGCCGGCAGGTATAATCTTGTGGAGTTATCAACGGAATTTTTGATCCACTTCATTTATGGCATTGCTACTATTAAAGGACATAAACTTATTCAGAAATACATACAACAAAGACAAAAAAGCCTTACTCATGAAGAAAATAAAAAATAAGAGGCATACATGGTTGTTATTAGGGTTTCTTTTCCCTCTTGCTGCCCTGGCGCAAACAGGCGACACAGCAAGCGGAGTGCGGCATGAACTTTCGCTGCAACAAGCCATTGATTATGCCAATAAGAATAACCTGGATATTAAGAATGCCCTGATCGATGTGTTGCTGCAGAAAGAAACCAACCGGCAAACAACGGCGGCAGCTCTGCCTAAAATAACCGTAAACGGCAGTCTTACCAATAACCTGCAATTGCAAAAGACTTTATTGCCGGGTGAACTTGTTGGGCAACCGGGTACGCTTATACCCGTTCAATTTGGTACCAAGTACATTACCAGTGGTACAGCAGAACTGAACCAGATATTATTTGACGGACAGGTATTCGTTGGGCTGCAAGCCCGCAGAACATCCATTGACTGGGCACGCAAGAAAGTGGAAGTGACACAGCAAACCATCAAGGCCAATATCTATAAAGTGTATTATCAACTGGTGGCAAGCAAAACACAGGTTGACCTGATTGACAGCAATATCGTGCTGGTAAAAAAGCAACAGCATGATGCAACTGTAATGTATAAAAATGGGTTTGCTGAAAAACTGGATGTAGACAGAGCCAGTGTAGGATTGGCGAACCTGGAAACAGAAAAAGCTAAAGTACTGACCACTATCAACAATGGATATTATGGTCTGAAACTCCTGCTTGGTATTCCAACTGCTGACCAGTTGGTGCTGACCGATACATTGAGCAATGATATAATAAGAGGAGGCATACTGGAAAATTCAAGCTATCAATATGCTGATCGTAAAGACTTCCAGTACCTGCAACTCACCCGTGATTTCAATGCATACAATATCCGCCGTTATAAATTAAGCAAAATACCAACGCTTAGTCTCGATGGATCCTATAATAAACAATTGCAGCAGGATGATTTCAAGTTCAGCGGCAACTGGTTCACAGCTTCTTTTGTTGCCCTCCGTTTATCCATCCCCATCTTCAACGGGTTTGCTACCAATTCAAAAATAGCAGAATCCAGGTTGAAGGTGCAGCAACTGGACAACCAGATAAATAACATGAAGATCTCGATAGACAATGAAGTGGTAACATCCCGCAACACTTTGCGCACATCCATTGCTGCAATGGATTACCAGCAAAAGAATATGGAACTGGCAGAGGAAGTATACCGTCAAACAAAAAAGAAATATGAAGTGGGTACCGGCAGCAGCACAGACCTGACGACGGCGCAAAAAGATCTTCAGCAGGCACAAACAAATTATATCAACGCGCTTTATGATGCCATCATTGCCAAAGTTGATTTCCTGAATGCAACCGGTAAACTCTAAATATTAAACCATACCATGACTCATAAAACAACATATATGCAAAAAATACTTACCATCATGCTGTCGGCTTCCCTGGTATTGCTGATGGCTTCCTGCGGCAGTAGCGCCAAAGATGAGAAAGGCGCTTTGGGAGATAAGAAAGCCGAATTGGAAAAACTGAAAAAACAACAAAGAGAAGTGAACGATAAGGTCGTGAAACTGGAAGAAGAAATCAGTAAACTCGATTCATCCGCAGCGGTCAAATCCAAACTGGTGGCATTATCTACTATTGGCACAGACACATTCACTCATTTTATTGACCTGCAAGGAAAGGTAGAGGCACAGAACGTGGCGTATGCGGCTCCGAGAGGAGGTCAAGGCGGTGTAGTGCGGGCTGTGTATGTAAAGCAAGGTGATATAGTTCGCAAGGGACAGGTGTTGCTGAAACTCGATGATGCTTTGGCACGCCAGCAATTAATTGCGGCAGAACAGGACATAAGTGGTCAGGCGGCCAAGCTGGAACAGTTGAAGAGTATTTATCAGCGTCAGCAAA
>CBHEUU010000590.1:0-3489 GCA_965990355.1 uncultured Chitinophagaceae bacterium | reverse complement strand
AAAGCTGCAATGGATATCGTCAGCAGGCTGGGGGCAAAACTGGAAGAACAGGCGGCTGATTTATTAAGGGTCAGCAGCGAGGGTATTCAACCTGTTGCACCGTTTATTGATTGTGGTGAATCTGGATTAAGCATCCGCATGTTCACACCGCTGGTGGCGCTTAGCGATAAAGAAATTACGATCAAAGGTTCCGGCAGTCTTGTAACAAGGCCAATGGATTTCTTTGATGAGATATTACCCCGACTTGGAGTTAAAGTAAAAACACAGCAAGGCAAACTCCCTCTGGTGATACAAGGTCCGCTGAAACCTGCTGATATCAGTGTAGACGGATCATTAAGTTCACAGTTCCTTACCGGTTTATTGCTGGCATATGCAGCAGCTGGTGCGAGCAATGTTTCCATTCATGTAAATAATCTTAAAAGCCGGCCGTATATCGATCTTACACTGGATGTGATGAAAAGGTTCGGATTGAAAACGCCGGAGAACAGGGATTACAAAGAATTCTATTTTGATAACTCTGCTGCTCCTGTTGAAGATGTTCATCATTACACAGTGGAGGGTGACTGGAGTGGTGGAGCTTTCCTGCTGGTAGCTGGTGCTATTGCAGGTCCTATTACTGTAAGAGGGTTGGATATTGCTTCGACGCAGGCGGATAAAGCCATTGTGCAGGCGTTGATGCAAGCCAATGCAGGTATTGCTATTGATGCAAAAGAAATACAATTACATCCGGCTGAATTAAGCGCGTTTGAATTTGATGCTACCGATTGCCCTGATCTTTTCCCGCCGCTTGTAGCACTGGCCGCTTATTGCAAAGGTGTAACACAAATAAAAGGAGTAAGCAGGCTGGCGCATAAAGAAAGTGATAGAGGACTGACATTGCAGGAGGAATTTGGCAAGATGGGCATTGCCATTCATCTCGATGGAGATCTGATGCGTATTGAAGGAGGCAAAGGATTGAAAGGTGCCGCTGTCAGCTCCCGGCATGATCACCGCATTGCAATGGCTTGTGCTGTGGCTGCTTTAAAAGCAACCGGCGAAACTTCTATCGAACATGCAGAAGCCGTAAATAAATCTTATCCCGATTTTTACAGCGATCTTCGCGCATTGGGAGCAGCCGTTTCTTTAAACCATCAATTTAATTTCCATGAATAGTTTTGGGCGCATATTCAGGGTGCACATTTTTGGTGAATCGCATGGAGAATCGGTTGGCATTGTGATTGATGGATGTCCCGCCGGTCTGCCTCTTTCAGCAGAAGATATGCTACCCGATCTTGAACGCCGTAAAGGCGGCAAGCAAAAAGGGACCACTCCCCGCCAGGAAGCGGATTATCCTTTTATCAAAAGCGGTGTTTTTAATGGAAAAACAACCGGCGCGCCGATCATGATCTTTTTTGAAAATAATAATACCCGCAGTGCTGATTATGAAAAACAGCGCAGCTTTCCACGTCCCGGCCATGCCGATATGGTAGCGCATCAAAAGTTTGGCGGCAATGAAGATTACCGTGGCGGTGGTCATTTCAGTGCAAGGCTTACAACAGGGTTGGTAGCAGCTGGTGCCATTGCAAAAAAATTAATGCCCGGTGTTACTATTGCTTCTGAGGTAACAGAGATTGGTGGTGAATCAGATCTGGAAAAAGGATTGCAGAAAGCAATCGATGCAAAAGATTCTGTAGGCGGTTTGGTGGAATGCCGTGTGAATGGGCTTCCTGTCGGACTGGGCGAACCTTTTTTTGATTCTGTTGAATCACAGATCGCGCATATCGCTTTTGCCATTCCTGCAGTAAAAGGTGTGGAATTTGGTAGTGGCTTTGCAGCGGCCAAAATGTTTGGCTCGCAGCACAATGACCCGATTGAAAATATGGAAGGAAAAACCGGCACCAATAATGCCGGTGGTATTGTGGGCGGTATCAGCAACGGAAATGAATTAGTGTTCCGCATTGCGATCAAACCTACGGCCTCCACACCGAAAGAACAGAATAGTCTCAATTGGGAAAGCGGCCAGGTGGAAAAATTTTCTGTCAAGGGCCGTCATGATCTTTGTGTGGCTTTACGTGCGCCCGTTATTTTAGAAGCTGCCACGGCAGTTGCCCTGGTGGATCTTTATTTGCTGGAGCAGCAAAGCAAACGTGTTATATCCTAGTATCATTATAAAAAATCAATTAACGATTATGCCGATCATTTATCATGTAACCACAGCGCCTGAATGGGAACATGCACAACAACAAGGCTTTTATGAAACTCCTTCATTAAAAGAAGAAGGATTTATTCATTGCAGTGAAGACCGCCAGGTGGCGGGTGTGCTGGAAAGATATTTTGCAGGAAAGAAGAATCTCGTGAAACTGGAAATAAATACCGATAAACTTACCAGCCGTTATGTGCAGGAATGGTCGCCTTCTGTGCAGGACACATTTCCGCATATTTATGGACCTATCAATATTGATTCGGTGGAGAAAGTATTTTCTTTAACATAGGCCTTCAATATTAAAATACCATGCATCAATACATCGTCAACGCTTCTTTACAGATCGTTCCTGTTGTGCAGGACCGCCATCCTTATGAATGGGTGGATGAAGCCATTGAAATAATAAAACAATCCGGTATCAAACATGATGTAGGGCCTTTTGCTACTGTGCTGGAAGGCACATATGATGAAGTATTGAAAGTGCTGCTGGCGGTGAACGAGTATCTGTACCAGCGTGGCTGTTCAGAATGGATCAGCAATATCCAATTGCAGGTAAGAAGCGGTGGTGATATCACCGGGGATGAAAAGACAGCGAAGTTTCATTAATGCGCCTGTTGCTGCAAGCTCATTTACCTGTTCACTTTAAAAAATATGCCTGGAAAATATCATTTAATTGATAGCCGCTGTCATTATTCGTGAAGAATACATATCCGGTTTGCGTATCTTTTGAAAACAGGTAACCGGAGGAAAAATTATTATTAAACCCACCGTGCTTGTACAATAGCTTGCCATTGTCCAGTTTCAGGATTTCGATTCCCAATCCCCAGATCCTTTCCTTCGATCTTATTTGAATGTCAAACATCTGGCGGGAACTTTCCGGCGATAAACCTTGCCCCCGCATCAATGCGGTCAGAAACCTGGCATAGTCCACGGCTTCTGTTTGCAGGCTATAGGAAGCATAAAACCCCGGTCTTCCCTTAGTAATGCCATAGCCACCCGCCACTTTTCCGTCAATATGTCCATCTATCCGGCGTGATTCTACCATATCGTTCCAAACCATACTACTGGTTTCCATGTGCAATGGACTGAATACATAGGTATGCATTAAAACATCCAGGCTATCTTTACTGGTACGGTTCAGATGTGCCAAAACGTTAGCCAGGTACTCATAGCCCTCCCCTGAATAATTGAAATCGGTTCCGGGAGTAAATTTGATATCCAATTTATTCCCTTTATTAAAAAACCGCCAGTTGGGAAAACCGGAAGTATGACTTAATACCATCCTTGCTGTAATGCGTTTATAACGC
>CBHEUU010000589.1:0-3502 GCA_965990355.1 uncultured Chitinophagaceae bacterium | reverse complement strand
ATATCAGCAGGCTTAGCACTACGATGCCAAGAAAACTGAGATATACTCTCCACAATATGTCGCGCCGTGTTTCCAAATTCCGCCCGCTTATATTTCTCTTCTTTATTCACTTTTGCTTTCTTCCAATACCACCGGTGGTTGCAATAATTCTTTTAACCCCAATGGTTCCACTGCTTTCGCCATTTCACTTTGTTTGCTGCGGAACATCACTTCGCTTTTCACAGTTTTGTATTCGTATTGAAGCTCTCTTACCTCGCGCGATGTTCTGCTCATTTGCCGGACTGTTTTGTCTGCATAGTGACCATTATATATGTAGATCACTGCAAGGAGCGTCAGGAAAAGAAAAAAGGGAATCTGCCTTACTACCGCCTGGTAATTCAGCCAACGCTTCCATCCCGGCGAACCGGGATGTTTTTCATTTGAAGGCGTTGCTTTTTCTTCCATGTCGTTCCGTTTATTAATAACTCGTCCAGTTATTTCTATTGTTTGTTTGAAACCCTTTCCCTCACACCATCATCACTTTTTCTGCTACCCGGAGCTTGGAGCTTCGCGAGCGTGTATTTTGTTTCATTTCCTTATCTGTGGGCACCACTGGTTTTTTGGTGATCACTTTCAGTTCATTCACCGGCTCGTCATTGATAAAGGGATTCGTTTCCGGCTCATCGAAACTGCCACGGCGGAAAAAATTTTTGACCAGCCTGTCTTCTAAAGAATGGAAGGTGATGATGGCCACACGGCCACCGGGTTTCAGTAGTTTGGGAAGCTGTTGCAGCATTTCCTTCAACGCACCTAACTCATCATTCACTTCAATGCGCAACGCCTGGAAAACCTGGGCAAAATACTTGTGAGGATTTCCTTTTACCACTTCACGGAGAGCATTCTTAAAAGCGTCAATCGTTTTGAGCGACACCTGGCTTCGGACAGTCACAATTTTGCGGGCCAGTGTTTTTGAATTGGTGACTTCACCATACTGCTCAAATATTTTATGGAGTTGAGCTTCGGTGTAAGTATTCACCACTTCAAAAGCAGTAAGCGCCTGCCGCTGGTCCATACGCATATCCAGTTCGCCATCAAAACGCGTGGAGAATCCACGAGCAGCTTCATCAAACTGGTGACTGCTCACGCCAAGATCAGCCATGATGCCATCAACGGCATTTACCTGTTGCAAGCGGAGAAAACGTTGAAGGTGGCGAAAATTATGCGGCACAAAGATTACGCGTGCATCATTGGGCAGGTTCCTCCTGGCATCTTCATCCTGATCAAACACGATGAGTTTGCCTGAAGGTCCCAGCTTTTCCAGTATTGCCCGCGAATGGCCACCGCCGCCGAAAGTGCAGTCCACATACACACCTTCCGGCTGTATATGCAGGGCTTCAATCGTTTCTTCCAGCAAAACAGGTATGTGGTACTGTTCTTCCATGTTACGCTAATTACCATTCGGGTTGTTCGCGTTATCTACCATCACTTGCTTCGCCAGTTTGCTGAATGCTTCCGGTGAGAATGAATCAAAGAACTGTTTGTACTTATTACTATCCCAGATTTCAATTTTATCGCCCGCCGCCACCAGCACAATATCTTTCTGCAGATCGGCATGGACTTTCAGATTGGGAGGAACCAGCAACCGGCCCGCACTGTCCGGCTCCACATAAGTGGCGCCATTCAGGAAATACCGCCGGAACTCTCTCGCCTGGGGATCAAAATCATTCAGGCCTTTGATCTTAGCGAACAGGGGCTCCCAATTTTTCACAGGGTACAGACTCAAACATTTTTCAAAACCCCTGTTGATAACAAAACGGTGTTGCTCTTCTTCCGGAAGCTGCTTTTTGAAGCCTGCCGGTAGAAGAAAACGCCCCTTTGCGTCCAAAGTCGCCTCGAATTCGCCGAGAAAGTCCATCAGTATCAGGGAATTGAATCAATTTATCTATTAATTCACACAAAATAACACTTTTTCCCACTTTGGACCTAAATTTTAGCTCTTTTATTTTTTCCACAGCAAAATTTTTCTTATAGACGGTACCAGCAGAGGCTTTCAGAGGTTTTCAGCAAAAAAGTTGAATGAAATGCCGTGGATTACCTGTGAATTACGGTGGATAACCGGTGAATTGCAAAGCTAGAGCGGGTTTTCCGCCTTTGGATGGACTGTTTATGCACCGGTCTGCATAACCTTACTAACTTTGCAGCTCATCAAAGCAACAGTTAGTTGCACTGAACCATGCACCCAAAAAATCTATCCATTGCCGGATTCAGCTATGATCTTCCTGCTGACCGCATCGCAGAATATCCTGTTACTCCAAGGGACCTTTCCAAACTTTTGATCTATAAAGAAGGCTCTATCAGTGAAAGCAGGTATGCCGATATCAGTTCTTCACTGCCGGAAAAATCTTTGCTTGTATTCAACAATACCAAAGTGGTGGAAGCCCGTTTGCTGTTTCAAAAACCTACCGGCGGCACTATTGAAATATTCTGCCTTGAACCGCATGAGCAGTATGGTGATATCAGCACTGCATTACAGCAACAGGGAAAAGTATGGTGGCAATGCCTTGTAGGCGGCGCTTCCAAATGGAAACCAGGACAGGTTTTGCAAAAGAGAATAAGCAATAACGGAGAAGAAATTTACCTGGAAGCACGGTATATGGAAAAAAAAGCAGGAAGCTTTATCATAGAACTGTCCTGGCAACCTGCTGCGATGAGTTTTGCAGAACTGCTGCATCATGCAGGCGCCATACCGTTGCCTCCATATATCAAAAGAAAAGCTGCCGCATCTGATAGCGAAACCTATCAAACAATTTATGCAAAGATGGATGGCTCAGTTGCTGCACCTACGGCAGGGCTTCATTTCACAGAGAATATTTTTGAAAAGCTCCGGCAAAAAAATATCAGCACGGCTTATGTTACACTGCATGTTGGTGCAGGCACATTCAAACCGGTGAAAGCAGATATACTGGAAGATCATGAAATGCATGCAGAGTTTATTGATGTATCTGCGGCAATGATCCGGCAATTAATAACCGCTATAGACAACCCCATTATTCCTGTTGGCACTACTTCCATGCGCACTATTGAAAGTTTGTATTGGCTAGGTGTAAAAGCTGCCGGCAAAGAAAATATAAATGGTCTTGCCCAATGGGAAGTGTATGATCATCCGGTTCAGGACATGCCGGCAAAAGAAGCCCTGAACAGTTTATTGCTGTGGATGGAAAAAAATAAAATGGAGCGGTTGATCACGAAGACGCAGATCATTATCGCGCCAGGCTATAAGTTTCGGATAGCAAAAGGGTTGATAACAAATTTCCATCAACCTCAATCCACTTTGTTACTGCTGATTGCTGCGTTGATGGGAGAAGGCTGGAAAAAGATGTATCAATATGCTTTGGAGAATGATTTCCGGTTTTTGAGTTACGGAGATGGATGTTTGATTTTGGTTTAATGTTTTTTCAAAGGGAGTTGTAAAGTGAAAATACTTCCTTTACCCAACGTACTGTCTACTTTTATTTCTCCTCCA
>CBHEUU010000588.1:0-3505 GCA_965990355.1 uncultured Chitinophagaceae bacterium | reverse complement strand
TTTTAATACCATGATAAAGAATGGTACGTTGTGCTCAGTTTACTCACTTCTTATTAACAGGATCGTGATACGATCGTCCTACCCACCCTTTCATCTTATCGCTCCATTACGGTTTTCCTGCCATTCAATCACTCAAAAACCGGTTCTACTAACTATTGTTTCTTCGAATAGCGGGGCGGCTGCACTTTTGCCTGAACATTAATATTCCTTAATTATCTATCAAGATGAACAAGATTATACGCTTTAGTTTCCTGCTCATGGTTACATTTATTTCTTTAGAGGGTTTCAGTCAGAACCAACGTGCTGCTGTCAATTACCTGAACACTCCCGCTGAACTTATTTTCAGCAATACTCCTTTTCACCTGGTATGGAGTTCACACCCAAACGCAGTATACTATAAACAGGAATATCTTCCCAAAGGGGAAACACTCAATAAGTTCACCAATATGTTGCTGCTTGAAGTGCTTGTCGGCAAGACTACCATTAAAGATGCAATAGCCACCAAAATAGCGGAGTTGCAAACAATGAAAGCATCCAACCCTTTTATCAGCTATGACAGTTCGTATAATGCGGCGAAAGAAGAATATTTTCTGGATTTTGTGCTTACTGCTAATACGCCGGATGGAAAAGGAATCTCAATTGCCGAGCGGAACGTTTATCGCTATAAAAAATACAGTGGGAAAAATGGTGAAACTGGTGTTCTCTTAGTTGGAGTGAGCAAAAGAAGTTATGGCACAGAAGCAGCAAAATTTATTAGTGGATTGAGCGCAAAGAAACAGGAATTGGTTAATGAAATGAAGCAATTTAGTATTCCTACGATCATGATTAAGAATTAATATGTAAAGGTTGACCCAATCTGAACCATTACTTCCTTAAGTATATATCTATACCGCTATCTCCCATAATTACAAAATATTTTTCAGACTTAGAAAAGCCTAAATATTTATCGCCTTCATAATTATTCTGATAAAGCTCCACAAAATGAACTGATCCTGATTTATAGTTTATAAGCTTAGGTATTCTAATATTCCATGCGATTGGCGCCAACTCTATTTTCCAGACATTATCCTTAGTTAAGAGATTACCACCACCGCCCCTTATACCGAAAATATTTACAGTTTCATTTCTGACTTGTAAAAAGAACTTTAAATTATCCTCCGATATGTGGATATAAAAAGGAGTCTCATAATCTTCATAGACAACCGCTTTTTGATTAATATCATATATAAAAGTACCATCCCCATTTATAGCGAGGATTGAGTCATCGGACAACCAACCGATAGCTATCAATCCATTAACTGAGACCCAGGAATAAAATTTCCAATCATTTGTTTCACTACTCAAAATTTCATTTGGCACTGTATCAAAGACATCCGCTTTAAATCTTGTAGCTATTTCTTTTAATTTCATAAATTTTATGGAGTTACTACTCTACCCTTCCTTGGCATTTGCATTCCAATAATCCATTCATTTTGTTCGAATATACCTCAATTCTAAAATAACCGCTGGGAATATGTGCATCTGAAGTGGATATATTTTTAAGCCTACAGATCGCGAATCATTCATTTGAATATTTAAATGAATTACGGATCACAAACTAGTAACAATCGCTCAATATTTTCATCAGTTCAACCACTCCTTCTTCAACAACCCATACACAACAAGATCATGAAAAACGCCATCCTTACAAACATGCTCTTTCAGATGTCCCTCTTTGATCATCCCGCTTTTTACGATCACTTTTCCTGATGCAGGATTTTTTTCAAAATGCGAACAGGTCAGTTTGTTCAACCCTAATTTCTCAAACCCAAACCGGATAACAGCTTTTGCTGCTTCCGTTGTAAGCCCCTGGTTCCAGAATGGTTCAGCTATCCAGTACCCGATTTCAGCCCGGGAAAATCTTTGCTCGATAGTTAAACCAATACCACCAATAAATTCGTCTGTCTCTTTAAGCCGGATACCGAAAATTATATTTGTATGGGTCCTAAATCCCTGGTTGGCCATATTGATCCAAAAAACAGCATCCTTCTCGGTGTAAGGAAAAGGTAAATTAAGCGTGTTATCAGAAATATTTTTATTTGCGGCATATTTAACGATCTGTGGTATATCGGCCCTTCTTAATTCAGCTAAAACAAGTCTTTCCGTTTCTATCCTTGGAAACTGCTCCATTGCTAAGATATTTTGTCAAATTTATTAATTACTGATTAAAGTAAAGCAAAGGGCGCCGCATGAACGCAGCGCCCTTTGCTTTATGCTATGACAGAAGAGGTTTAAAAACGGAAGGCCAGTGTAGCCAGGAAACTGCGCGTTGCCTGGGGGTGGGAATAAAAAGCATCACTTACCCAGTAATGTTCATTGGTAATATTTCCTGCTTTTACTCCTATCCTGAATTTTGGATGATTATAAAACAACGTGGCATCAACCGTAAGATAGGATGGCATTACAAAGGTGTTTGTATTATTTACGAACGACTCTGATGCATACATAGCACCTGCGCCAATACCAAAACCTTTCAGCTCACCACCCAGCATCGTATAACTTGCCCAGAAATTACCGACATGTTTCGGTGTGCCGATATTACGTTTACCGGCAAGACCTGCATTGGCTTTTTCATATTCATTATCATTATAACCATACCCTGCCACGAAATTCAAACCAGGTACAGGGTTACCGATCACTTCGAGTTCCACCCCTTTGCTTTTCTGGGTGCCATCGAAGTAATAAAACGTGTTTCCTCCTACAGTTTCCTGGCGCATTGCGTTCTGCACGGAGATCGTATAATAGCTTGCTGTTGCGCTGAGTTTGTTTTGCAATACATCCAGCTTCACACCCGCTTCAAACTGATTGGCGTAACGGGGTTTTCCTGACACTACTTTACCATCAGTTTGAGGAGGTGAATCAGCCTGGTTGGTAAAACCATTCATATAATTGGTAAAAATAGCTATGCGGTCTTTGATAGGCTGATACACGATACCAAACTTCGGGGACAACGCTGTTTGAGAATACGTGGTAGGAGCAACCTGTGACAAACGGTTTTTAGTGCCCTTGTTTTCCAGGTGATCCACTCTCAAACTGGCCATCACCATCAGGGTTGATGTCAGGTTGAGCACATCAGAAAAATAAGCGCCATAACTGTTTAATTCCTGGTGCATGGGCGGCGCAGTGAGAGCTGCCAGTTTATCTTCCAGCAATTGCACTCTCAGATCACGGACAGTAGTGCTACGGATATTCACAGTATCCATCACCACTCCATTGTACTTATAGCTGCGGTACTGGTTCATATAATCAATGCCTGCTACCAGCCGGTTGCGGAGGCTACCGATCTTGAAATCACCGGTAAAGTTTTGTTGAAAATGCGTTCTGCCGGTTTTATCTGGAGAAAACACATCGATACGGCGCTGGATAGTGGTATCAGTCAACCAGGTCTGGTAGAAATAGTTCAGGTCGTTATACTCACCGCTGCCCCAGGAAAAATTGGTTTGTGAAATCCAGTGATCCGATATTT
>CBHEUU010000587.1:0-3510 GCA_965990355.1 uncultured Chitinophagaceae bacterium | reverse complement strand
ACATTACTGCTTGCCTTATCCTTCACCTCAACAGCACAACTGGGTGGATTATTGAATAAGGCTAAAAATAAAGTACAGCAAAGAGCTGACAAGAAAATTGACAACGCCATGGAAAAAGGCCTGGATAAAGCAGAAGGCAAAAATTCCAAAAGCGATAATTCAACGGCTTCCAATAATAATAATGATCAGGAGGAAGTAAAACAGGATGAAAACCTGGTAAAAAGTTATTCCAGGTTTGATTTCATTCCGGGCGATTCGCTGATCTATACCGAGGATTTCCAGCAGGATGAAGTGGGCGAATTCCCTCTTAACTGGAACACTGCCGGTAAAGGAGATGTAGTAACCCTGAATTCATTTCCGGGGAAATGGCTCCGGCTTTATGAGAACTCCCTTTATCTCACTTCCAATAAAAAAGAATTCTCCAAAAATTTTACGCTGGAGTTTGATCTCATTATGCAGTTGAAAAATACGGGCTACACCTACCCGATCATCTCATTTGGCTTTTTTGCAAGTAATGAAGACTCAACTACAGACAATAAATTCCTGACGTATCAGACAGGCAACCAATCTTCAGAAATTTTCCTTCGCGTTGGAGAAGGCGGAACCAGTTACACTTACCTCAACTCGTTCATGAACGGAAAAAGTGTTTTCAAGTCTGAGAACCAGGAGCTGCCCAATATTGAAAAGTTCTATAACAAGATCTCCCATATCGCCGTGCAGGTGCAGGAGCAACGCCTGCGCATCTGGGTGAATGGTGAAAAGAAATACGACCTCCCTAAAGCGCTGGGAACCCAGCATATTTTTAACCAGCTGTTTTTCCAGCTTTCTACTTCCAGTTATAAAGACGAAGAACTTGGATTTTATGTTTCCAACCTGAAAGTAGCCACCGGCAAACCTGATACCCGTCATAAACTGGTGGAAGAAGGCAAGTTCTCTACCACAGGTATCCTCTTCGATTTTCAGAGTGCTGTTATCAAACCGGAATCTTATGGTGTGATAAAAGAGATAGCTGGTGTATTAAAAGAAAATGGTTCAATCAAAGTAAAAGTGATAGGCCATACCAGCAGCGATGGTGATGATAAAGCCAATATGGAATTATCGCAGAAAAGAGCTGCCGCTGTAAAAGACCTGCTCGTAAAAGAGTTTGGTATGGATGAAGCAAGACTTGAAACAGAAGGCAAGGGTGAAACACAACCTATTGCCGATAATAAAACCAAAGAAGGAAAAACGGCCAATCGCCGCGTTGAGTTTATCAAACTCTGACCTGCATTGTCCGCGCCTTATACCTTAACCTTAACCTGATGCGAATTCAATTACATTTTATTTCCGTGATCGGCGGACTGCTATCCCTGTCTTTGGCTAACAAAAACAATGGATGGGCAACTGCTGCTCCAACAGATACTACCGGCAATGACAGACCTGTTATCAAGGCGTCCTATGCTTCATCTGTAGAAAGATTTTATTCCCTGCAGGGTCTTAACCTGCTGTTGCAATCAAAACAACCGGCAGGTATACAGCTGGGCATTACCCGCCAGGGCAGACCAGTGAATGCATGGTATTTCCCCGGCACCAGCGATAAAAAAGCATTGGTGATCGGCGGTGTACATGGATCAGAATTATCTTCCATTGAAGTAGCGCAGGCCCTGGTAGAAAAACTTTCAGCACGGGAAGAAAAGACTTACTACTCTGTGATCGTTATTCCTTCTCTTTTTCCAGACAACGCAGCGATGGCCATGAAAGTACCGGAACAAGCCGGCAGTGTATTGAACATCGGCAGGTATACACATGAAAATGCAGTGGACCCCAACCGGCAGATGCCTTCGCCCGGTAAAGACTACAGTGATGAATCATTCGCTGACCATTTGCACCGTGCTATTGAAAACGAAAATCAATTGCTGCTGCAACTGATCCGCATCTATAAGCCGGAACGGATCGCGAATGTGCATGCTATCCGCAATATAAATTACGGAGGCATTTACGCAGATCCACGGACTGATGAAAACAGCATCGCGCTTGGTTATGCAAGCGACAGCAGCCTGGCAGTGGACATGGCAGCACTGGTGAATCAGCAACAGGGAAATGTAGCAGGCAATCGCCTGGATAAACGGCCTACTGCTCTTTACTACAAAGATCCCGTGCCGGCAGCAAAAGGTTCTTTGCAAAAAAGAAACACTACCGGCTCTGCATTGAAAGCCCATCGAGGCAGCGGTATTTCTATGGGCACATGGGGCACTACTGCCATCAAAGATGAAAAAGACAGCAACCGCAACAGGAATGCCATGCGCGTGATCACCATTGAAGTGCCCGGCGCTAAAAGATCATTTGATTATACTGCTGAAAAGCAGCAGGCTTTTTTCCGGAAACAGGTGCAGGCTTTTGTGAATGCAATAGAAGAAGTGTTTCTCGGAGAGTATTATGTAGAAGAATAACCTATCATATTTCAAACCTTAACCATGGAGATCAAGATAACCTTATTCATTACGCTGGTGTCGTACGCCATCGTCATCAGTCAAAGCTTTTTTTACCTGCTGGCAATGACAGGTGCGGTAAAAAATATGCAGGTGGCCACGTATATAGAGTCCCGTAAATTACTGGACAGCCGCCTGCGCAAAACACTGGCAGGCGCTTATTATTTTACATTGCTTGCATCTATCGCATTAACGGCATTCTGCGTTACCAATCCTTCGGGATTATTATTCATCAGTGCTATCATTGCGCTGGTTGCTCTTTTAGCAGATATATTTTTAACGCTGAAAGGCAACAGACCACTCAATCAGATCATCAACACCTGGACCGCTACCAGTTACCCGGACAACTGGTATGATTACCGTTCGCGCTGGTTTGCATTTTATACAATCCGCCAGATCATTAATCTCACCGGCTTTATTGCGCTGGTAGCAGGAATGGTGTTTGGTATATAAACCCTGAAACATTAAACCTTAAACTTTAAATTCAAAACACGTTAATCATGAAGAAAAAACTACTGGCCATAACAGCCATTACAGCTGCTGTTATGCTTGCCCTTGTAGCCTGTAATGACCAGCCTAAAGCTGGTACCACCGTTGCGATCATCAGTAAAGACAGTCTTATTAAAAGAGGTGAATACCTTGTAAACAGCATCGGTTGTGATGACTGCCATTCTCCCAAGAAAATGGGCCCTAATGGTCCTGAACTGGATATGGAACATCGTTTTGCCGGGCATATTGCCGGTAATTCCCCGGGTAAAGCAGATCCTTCTGTAATGAAGAAAGGCTGGCTGCTGTTCAGTCACGACCTCACAGCCATGATGGGCCCCTGGGGAATTTCTTATTCAGCAAATATTTCCAGCGATGTAACCGGTATTGGTAATTGGACGGAAGCACAATTTATTAAATGTTTGCGTGAAGGAAAGCTGAAAGGCATGGACGAAACAAGACCGCTTCTTCCACCAATGCCCTGGCAGAATTTTGGCCGGATGAGCGATACGGACCTGAAAGCCATTTTCGCTTTCCTGAAAACAACAAAACCTGT
>CBHEUU010000586.1:0-3516 GCA_965990355.1 uncultured Chitinophagaceae bacterium | reverse complement strand
GCTATGATCCATACGAGAGCAAGCCATACAGGTGAACCCAGCTGGGCAGCCATGGTAGCGGGTTTCATGAAAACGCCAGCACCGATAATACTACCGGCAATAATGGAGGTGGCAGACCAGAAGCCAATTTTTTTCGAAAGCGTGGAAGAAGACATAAAACAAGAAAGATAACCAAGCTGATTGTATAAACAAAAAAGCTCCACCGGTTCTGATGGAGCTTAAACTCATTTGTTTTCTGGTTTCAACCCGAATATCCAACATTGGACATACCTACGGCCCGGATACAAGATCTTTCCCGGAGGATTAACAGGTAAAAGGAAGGAAAATGGATGCCAGAAGAGATGATAAGAGCTATGGTTGCGGCACCAAGATAAAAAGAAGATTTCTTTCAAACAAGGGTTTACACCTAGTTTTTTTCTCAAAGAACCTGCTGACCTCATAGCAGTACTATAATATTTTTCTTCCATCTGTAAATGGTCTACCTTAAAGTCTCCCGTCTTTGGTACCACCTGATCGAAGGCAGATAGTTAAGTTAGTTAGTTAGTTACCCTCCCTTTATTTTTTAATGACTAAACCTATACTTCTATGGCATTTAATTTAATTGATGCGGCCAAAGGCCTAATTCCAAACGATCTGTTATCCAAAGCTGCCGGCTCACTCGGCGAAAGCGAAGGTGGTATTCAGAAAGCATTAAGCGGTGCAATACCATCTGTACTCGCCGGCCTTCTCGGGCAAAGCTCGGGTTCAGGTGCCGGAGGTATACTTGATCTGGTAAAAAATGCTGCCGGTAGCGGCATTCTTAATAATATCGGTGGCCTTATTGGCGGCGGCGGTAGCGCTTCCGGAGGAGGCATTGGAGCTACTGTTATGGGATGGTTGCGGTCACTGTTTGGCGATAAGCTTAACAGTATCATCAATGCCATTGCCGGGTTTGCCGGCATTAAAACTGCTTCTGCCAGCAATGTATTAAGTTTAGCTGCACCTGCGGTGCTTGGTTCAGTGGGGCAATATGCCAAAGAGAACAACCTGAGTGCTGCGGGACTTGGTTCTTTTCTTCAAAGCCAGAAGTCATCCATACTCGATGCCGTGCCATCGGGCTTTAATCTTGCCGGCGCCCTCGGTCTTTCAAGCCTGGGAGATATTGGCGGGAGAATATCAGGAGCTATTTCATCTGCCGGTGACACCGTTAAGAGAGGAGGCAAAGGCTGGTTGTGGCTGCTCATCTTACTGGTTGCTGCACTATTGATCTGGCTGCTTACCAGCAAAGGATGCAATCGTGAAGAAGCCGTTACACCTGTAACAACGGATACGACTGTTTCGACAACACCAGTTACTACTGTTACACCTGTAACAGAGATAAAAGGAAAACTGGATACCGTCAGCGGCAACTTCATTTATGATCCGGGTGAGATCATCACTATCAATCTTCCCAATAATGGTGGCGAATTGAAAGTAGGGAAATGGAGCACTGAAGCACGCCTGGTTGAATTCCTGACCAATGCTTCTGCCACTATTGATACAGTAAAAGGAAACTGGTTTGATTTTACTGATGTACGTTTTAAAACCGGTGGTACTACCCTTACGCCAGAATCATCCACCCAGTTGAAAAACCTGGTAACGATCATTAAAGCTTTCCCCAATGCACGGTTCAAGATCGGTGGTTATACAGACAATACAGGTGATGCGGCAAAAAACCGTGAACTGTCACAAAAACGTGCAGAAGCTGTAGCAGCAGAAATCATCAAACTTGGCGCAAGTGCTTCCCAGCTTACCAAAGCAGAAGGATACGGCGACCAGCATCCTGTTGGTGATAACAGCACACCTGAAGGAAGAGCGATGAACAGAAGAGTATCGGTGAATGTGAAAGCGAAATAAAAATTCGTATAGAGTTAATAAAAAAGGACCCATCTGCAAATCACAGATGGGTCCTTTTTTATTAGTATTCCGTTTATTTATACATGTCTTCTTTTAAAGCCTTCACCCTTTCATCCGCCAGGTATTCATCAAACGTCATCAGGCGGTCGATAATACCACGTGGTGTAAGCTCGATGATGCGGTTAGCTACGGTTTGCATGAAAGTATGGTCATGGCTTGTCAGGAGAACGATGCCTTTGTAGTCAGTACACTGTTCGTTGAAGCTTTGGATACTTTCCAGGTCCAGGTGGTTGGTTGGTTGGTCCAACAATATCACATTGGGATTTTGCAGCATCATCCGGCTGAGCATGCAACGCACTTTTTCACCACCGCTCAATACGTTTGTCTTCTTCAACACGTCATCACCGCTGAACAGCATTTTGCCAAGAAAGCCACGCAGGAATGGTTCATCCACATCAGTAACATGCGGGGGAACATATTGGCGCAGCCAATCCATCAGGTTCATTTCGCCTTTGAAGAACTGGCTGTTCTCTTGCGGAAGATACGCATGCGTAACAGTGCTTCCCCATTCGTAGGAACCGCTGTCGGCAATAGTGTCGGCAGTAACGATATTGAAGAAGCTGGTCACAGCCAAAGGATCGCGGCTCAGTATGGCGATCTTATCTCCTTTGTTGACAGTGAATGTTACATCTTTGAAAAGCACACGGCCATCTACTGATTTGCTGAGTTTCTCCACGTTCAGTATCTGGTTGCCCACTTCCCTCAGTTGCTGGAAAATAATGCCTGGGTATTTACGGTAGCTGGGTTCAATCTCTTCGATCGTCAGTTTTTCCAATGCTTTTTTACGGGATGTAGCCTGCTTGCTTTTTGATGCATTGGCGCTAAAGCGCGCGATGAAATCAATCAAAGCCTGACGCTTTTCTTCTACCTTTTTATTCTTGTCGTTGATCTGGCGCGCCATCAATTGTGATGATTCGTACCAGAAGCTATAGTTACCGGTAAATATTTTTACTTTCTGGCGGTCCACATCCGCTACGTGTGTACAAACTGCATCAAGGAAGTGACGGTCGTGGCTCACCACCAGCACGATATTTTCATAATCTGCCAGGAAGTTTTCCAGCCAGCTGATTGTTTCTATATCCAAACCGTTGGTAGGCTCATCCAGTAAAAGGATATCCGGGTTACCGAATAAAGCCTGTGCCAGCAGCACACGGACTTTAAATGTAGACGGAATGTCTTTCATCAATGCCTGGTGGAATTCTTCTATTACGCCCAGTTCGCTCAGCAGCATAGCTGCATCGCTTTCTGCGGTGTAACCACCCATTTCCCCGAATTCGCCTTCCAGTTCCCCGGCACGCATACCATCTTCTTCAGTAAAATCGGCCAGCGCATAAATTGCTTCACGCTCTTTGGCCACTTTCCACAACCTGCTATGCCCCATCATCACAGTGTTCAATACGGTTTCTTCATCAAACTCGAACTGGTTCTGTTTCAGGATGGCCATACGTTCACCGGGAGTGATCTCCACCGCCCCTTTGTTGGGTTCGATTTCACCACTGAGTATTTTCAGGAAAGTACTTTTTCCTGCCCCGTTTGCACCGATCACACCATAACAATTGCCTTTGGTGAAGTTGAGGTTCA
>CBHEUU010000585.1:0-3517 GCA_965990355.1 uncultured Chitinophagaceae bacterium | reverse complement strand
CTTTGACAGCAAGGTCAGGTGTAAGGGTTGGACTGTACTTCAGCCATTCAAAACGATGCCCTATACCTGCAGTCAGGTTACGGCTGGTAGAGTAATGGAATTTTTCACTCACTTCCCAGTAGTTCTGGTTGTACACGCCCGTTTGCTTGAATTGATCATAAACGATAAAATTCAAGCGGTCAAACTGTGTTTTCACAGTGACCCCAAAATTTTTCAAGCGGCCAAGATATTGAAGATGTTCTGCCCTGAGCCGGAGACTTTCTCCGAGATTCAATGTCACAAGGCTTCGTGAATTCCGTGTAAAGAAATTGCGGGTGGTAAAATTGCCGATCACACTGATGCCTGAAAACCGTGTGTAATGAATACCGAGCTTTGCAAAAGTCAACGCGTTTTCTTCCACATCAAAATGAATATGACAGCTGCCGTCCGCTTTTTCTTCCAGTGAATAATTGATCCTTTTGTAATAACGGGTGCCGAATGCACGCCTTACCAGGTCGGCAAGTTTTTTTGCTGTATATGTTGCATTAACATCAAAACCCATTGTATGCACAAAAAAATCAGGCGTGGTTTTTTCCAGGCCGTTAACATCAAAAGAACTGATCCTGACTTCTTTTACCACGGGCAGGCGGTCGTTTTTAATGACTTGCTTTCCATAAATGGCATCCAGTGAATCGGCAAGATGTTTAAAGCGGGGATAAAGTTTTCTTCCTTCTTCCATTCCTTTTTCTACAATGGCAGCAGCTTCTGTGAAGCTGCCCATATTATAATTCTCCAGTTCAAAAGGGATATAGATATCACAAAGAGGTATTTCCTTTTTCGCATCTTCACTCTCGCGGAAAAAAGCAACCTGCAGCAATATCTGGAACACATTTCTTATTTTATCAGAAGGAAGCAGGCCACCAGCTACATTGCTGCCAATCACAAGATCAGCACCCATTTCCTTTACATCCCTGACAGGAAAATTGCGGACAATACCACCATCCACCAGTTTTCCTTTCTCATAATTCACCGCAGTAAAGAAAGAAGGAATAGCCATACTGGCGCGGATAGCGGAGGTCACTTCTCCTTTGTGCATTACTACTGCTTCGCCACTGCCCACATCGGTACTGATACACCTGAAGGGGATGCTGAATTTTGAAAAATCTTTGATGTTGTATACGGGAAAGAACAGCTCGGAGAATTTTAGCCAGAGTTCCTGTCCTTCAAGCAAGCCCGTGGAAAAATGAAATTTATGATTGATCCAGGGAAGTTCTACAATGTACTTGTATGCTTCATCCTTTTCCTGCATCAAGAGGGTGCGCATGCTTGCCTGGTTGCTGAACAAAGCATCCCAGTCAATATCTTTCACGATTTGTACAAGCGTATCGGCTGAATAGCCCACGGAATATAATCCACCCATAATAGCACCCATGCTGGTGCCGGTAATATAATCCACTTTCAGTCCGGCTGAATCAATTGCTTTCAGAATACCGAGATGGGCAAGTCCTTTAGCGCCTCCGCCACTAAGGGTAACGCCGATTTTGGGCCGCTGGGCCAGCAAAAGAAAGGGTACTGCAAGAAGTAAAAGGGTTAATCGGGCCTTCAACGAATGGGATTTATCGGGTGGACAAGGGAAATTATTTCTACACAAAATAACGCTTTTATGGAATAACCCTATCAATTGAATGATCAGAATTAATAATCAATATTCAACGTTCAATACTCAATTTTCAAATCGAATAGCTTTTATGCCGGATGACCTTTATCATTGAGTATTGAATATTGAACGTTGAGTATTGATTATTTACCCGATAGAAAAAGGCTGCCTTGTTACAAGCAGCCTTTCATTTTTATAAGCAAAAAACTTTATCCTTCCGGTGTCAGATACTGTGCATAAGCATATCCTTCTTCCCCTTTTTCTGTCCTGATCAGCCACCACTGGTCATTGGTTTTGCTTACCAGCGTTACAATGGAATGATGTGCAGCTTTACCTACTAAGGGTTGATCTGTGCCCGGGCCTTTCCGGATATTCAGGTTTGATCTTTCTGTTGTCACTTTTGCTTTGGTGCCGGGAGCTGCTGCAGCTACATTTACATTCATCACTAAATCGCCGGCAAGAAAGTTAGGATCAATCTTATTGTACATATCCCATAATTGATCTTTTACCGCTCCTGATGGCGCTTCTCCATCTACATACAACACACCGTCTTTTTCTATCACCTGAAGATTGGTTACACCGGATGCATTAGCCGCATCCAGTAATTCCTTGTATTTATCTTGCAATGCCATAAGAATAGTTTTAGGTTATTTTACTTTTAAACCGCTTGCATCAACTTTTTTGGGTTTCAAACCATCCAAAGCAATTTTTACTTTTCTCCAGTCTGCAGCTTTTATTTCACCTGTTACAGTAATTACGCCATCATTAACGGTTGCTTTGATACCCGGATGATCTTTGAGTGCATCGGCTACTCCTTTTGTAAGGGGATCATCTGCGCTGATAACCGGTGTTGCAGGAACGGGAGCAGGGGGAGGTGCTACGGTTGTATTATCCACTACTGACTTTGCGCCTTTTACAGCCAATACTTTTGCTTGAAGCGCTGCTTTTGCAGAAGGGTCTGTTACCTGGCCTGTAAGCGTTACAGCACCATCTTTTACATCCACTGCCAGGCCGGAATAATCGGGGGTGGCTGCCAGGGCCGCTTCAACTGCCGTTTTAATATCGGCATCTTTTACCTTGCCTTTGCAAGAGGGCAGATAAAAGAGCATGGCCGAAAGGGCGATAGCTGTCAACATTCTTTTCATACGCTAAGTTTTTAGGTTTACTTAATTCCTGCAATGGTAATTACAGGCAACATGGCGAAGTTAACTCAATAGACGTGCCACAAAAGGAGCATAAGATTATCTTTTTGTATTCATAAACGGTTCGCTGAGAATTGTTACTGGCACTTTTAATAAGAAAACCGCAATAGCGCTAAGTGTTTTTGCTGGCGCCATTGCGGTTTCGTTAAATCAACTTATATAAGATCAGTTCTTTTCGAGCTCCATTATTTTTTCAAAAACCTGCTCATACTGTATATTCAGTTGTGAAAGCTCGGTTCCTGCTTTCTTATAGGCATCTTCCGCCTCTTTGAACTTATTTTTATCTGTATAAGTGGCAGGATCAGCCAGTGAAGCTTCCAGCCTGGTTTTTTCTTTATTGAGCTGCGCGATCTTTTCTTCCAGTTGCTGGAAGATCCGCTGTTGTTTCTGCAGTTCTTTTTTTGCTTCTTTGTTGATCGGCGCAGAAGATGTCTGAACTACCGGTGCTGGTGCTGGTTTAGGTTCAGCTTTTGCCTCCGCCTTTTCAGGTTTAGACGATTTGCTTTCTGCTTTTTTCTGTTCCGCTTCCTGTTTAGCCATGCGTTCCTTCCAGGCCACCCATTCATCATAACCGCCTTTGAATTCTTTTACCTGCTGGTCAACAATCTCCCAGATCTTATTGGCGGTTTTGGAAACAAAATAACGGTCGTGGCTCACCAGGATCAGGCTGCCTTCATAT
>CBHEUU010000584.1:0-3523 GCA_965990355.1 uncultured Chitinophagaceae bacterium | reverse complement strand
CTTGTAGCTAAGGCAGTTATTCCGTTTTTCCCCTGAACCAGCCTGCATATTTCACATAATTATTAGCGATCCGGTTGATCTCTCCATTGATCAGTTCCTGTGAAATATCCTTCACTTTTTTGGCGGGTACGCCGGCATAAATACTGCCTGCTTCGCAAACCGTATTTTCCAGCACCACGGCTCCTGCTGCAATGATAGTATTGCTGTGCACTACGGCATTGTCCATTACAATAGCACCCATCCCGATCAGCACATTATCGTGTACCGTGCAGCCATGAACAATAGCATGGTGGCCAATAGACACATTGTTGCCGATCTGTGTGCCGTATTTCTGGTAGGTGCAGTGAATGCAGGCCCCATCCTGTATGTTCACTTTATCGCCCATCCGGATAAAGTTCACGTCGCCTCTTACCACGGCGTTGAACCAGATACTGCAGTCTTTGCCCATTACCACGTCCCCTACAATAGTGGCATTGGGAGCAATGAAACAGTTGTCGCCGAACTGAGGATGTTTATCCTCTACAGGAAGAATGACAGGCATAAAACAGGTTTATGTTTAAATGTATTCTAAAGAGTTGCAATTTAATTCAAGTTGCTGGTTGCTTCAAATATGCGTTGTCCGATGACCGAGAGGCGTGATGCTCGATAAGTAGGATCTTTTCCATTGTCACCCCGGACCAGGTTCAGTGAACGATCTAGTTTAAAGAATATAAGATCCGGGGTCTCCCAGCGCTGCACTCGTTTCAAACCGGTAAGCCTTATTGTTTAGAAGACGCTGCAGACATGAGAGACCCCGGATCTTAGTGAACTACAGTTGCCAGCTAACTAAATTTGGTCCGGGGTGACAATGGAAAAGATCCTACTTATCGAGCATTCCATGTCTCGATCAACGCCCAGTGAAATTTCTTGCCGTCTTGGGCTTTCTTTGCGTCCTTTGCAGGAATGAATCAAAGAGAACTTTTTTTACGTCATGTAGCGCAAACTTCTCCGGCTCCGCTGGCCCTCGAGATAGTGAAAGCAGAAGCTGCGCGCTTGTATGATGCAGCAGGAAAAGAATATATCGACCTGATCGGTGGCATCAGTGTGGCAAACACAGGGCATCGCCACCCTGCTGTAGTGAAAGCGATCAAGGAACAAGTGGATGCTTATCTGCATATCATGGTATATGGTGAGTTTGTGGAAACACCGCAGGTCCGGTATGCACAGTTGCTTGCGCAACATTTGCCAGCCACACTTGATTCAGTTTATTTCACGAATTCCGGCGCAGAAGCAGTGGAAGGCGCTATGAAGCTCGCCAAGAGGGTGATGAACCGGCCCGGCATTATTGCTTTCAATCATTCTTATCATGGTTCCACACAAGGGGCGCTCAGCATTATAGGCAGTGAATACTGGCGGAATGCTTTCCGTCCATTATTGCCGGGGATCAGTCATCTTGAATATGGATCCTTCCAGGTATTGGATGAGATCTCAACAGATACAGCTTGCGTAATTGCAGAATCAGTGCAGGCGGAAGCCGGTGTTATACCTCCTTCCATTGAATGGATGCAGGCGCTTCGCCAGCGTTGTAATGAAACAGGGAGTCTGCTTATACTTGATGAGATCCAAACAGGGTTTGGCCGCACAGGTAAACTCTGGGGATTTGAAAATTTCGATGTTGTTCCGGATATTTTATTGCTTGGTAAAGCACTGGGTGGAGGAATGCCTTTGGGAGCTTTTATCAGTTCAAGAGAGAAGATGGGAATGCTGATGGATGCGCCGGTGCTGGGGCATATCACCACTTTTGGCGGCCACCCGGTAAGCTGCGCTGCTGGTATAGCTGCATTGAATGCATTGATCAATGAAGGAATGATGGATAAGGTGAAAGAAAAAGAAACATTGTTCCGTTCATTGCTTATTCATCCAAAAATCAAAGAAGTGCGATCGTATGGATTGTGGCTGGCTGTAAGTTTTGACTCTTTTGAAACGAATAAAAAGGTCATTGATAAGTGTATTGAAAAAGGCGTACTCACCGATTGGTTTTTATTTGCCTCAGATAGTTTGCGTATTTCTCCACCATTGATGATTACAGAAGAGGAGATAAGAAAAGCCTGCGGGGTGATCGTTTCATCTATTTCATAATAATGAAAAAACCTTTGCAGCTATCAGCGCGCCGATGACTGGTCCCAGTATGGGTATCCATGCATAACCCCAATCGCTATCACGTTTGCCTTTGATAGGTAAAATAAAATGGGCGATGCGCGGACCAAGGTCCCTGGCAGGGTTGATGGCATAGCCGGTAGGGCCGCCTAATGATAGGCCAATCCCAAATACTAACAATGCGGCTGGCAATGCGTCCAAAGAACCCATTGTGGCAGCAGGCTTTGAAAAAGCAAGGGCTCCAAACATTAAAGCAAAGGTTCCGATGATTTCTGTAAGCATGTTATAGAACGGATTGCGGATAGCAGGCGCAGTACAAAACACAGCCAGTTTAAGATCAGCATTGGCGGTTTCATCAAAATGTTGCTTATAAGCCAGCCAGGCTAATACAGCGCCGGTGAAGGCTCCCAGCAATTGAGCAGCGATATAAGTGCCCAACAGGCTTTTGTCAAAATTGCTGAACAAGGCAAGGGCGAGACTGATTGAAGAATTTATATGACCGCTTCCTCCTAATGAAATGGACGCATACACGCCTACAAAGACAGCCATAGCCCAACCCAATGTGATAACGATCCAGCCGCTGGACTGGCCCTTGGTTTTTGCCAGCACTACATTTGATACCACACCAGTGCCAAGGAGAGTAAGAAGGGCTGTGCCTGTGAATTCACCGATAAAAGGAGACATGATTTTGTTTTTTAGTAATGGTATTTAAATTATGCGGGAACGATGTAATTTTTTGCAAGTGATGTAAATGCTCTCACCTGTTCTTCGATCCATTCTTTATCCTTGCCCAATGCTTCTGCCATTATAATGGCCACTGAAGGGGCAGCCGCTACTGCTGCGCGGGCATCCAGCAATAAATGTCTTGTGCGGCGGCTTAAATAATCTTCCACTGTCATACTCATTTCTTCCTGCACGCAGCGGCGGATATCTTCCGGCGAAACAGAGACAGGAGAAAGTACCGGCAGGTTGTAACCATATAAACGGAGATCCATGGTTACACATTTCTTTTCCGGCAACCCGTTTTCTTTGATGGCTGTATCTATTACATCTTCCGCCATTTTCCGGTAAGTGGTCCATTTACCTCCTGTAATGGTGATAAGTTTTGAGTCCGATACCATGATCAGGTGATCTCTTGCTTTTTCCTTTCACCAATGGGCGAAGACCGGCGAACATGCTTTTTACATCACTACGTTGCGGATCACGGGAGAGATAAAGAGCTGTATGTTTAAGAATGAAATTGATTTCTTCTTCGAACGGAACAGGTTCTGTAGCTACCTGCTCCACCGGTGTATCTGTAGTGCCAAGTACGATCTTATCATGCCAGGGTACGGCAAATAATACACGGCCATCATCTGTTCTTGGGATCATGATCGCTGTGTCGGAT
>CBHEUU010000583.1:0-3525 GCA_965990355.1 uncultured Chitinophagaceae bacterium | reverse complement strand
AGTATTGTAAAGTGTTTGCATTCCGGTCATAGATGGATGCAATCCTGTGTTGGCATAACCATCCAGCTTCAATATTTTATTTTCAGCAATAGCCACATTGCTTCTTGCATTATAATAATTGCTGTAGGTAGAAACAGGGATCACCATATTCAATCCATCATTCCCTCCGCTCAGTTGCACAATCACCAGCACATGGTCTGTTTCTGTAGTAGGGTTCATCAGCGCTTGCAGTAAAGGAGAATCCGCTGTAAATGCTTTGATTGAATAACCATCCACCACTGCAGGCAATACAGCAGCAGCCGGTAAGGTATTCCTCAGGAAATCTCTTCTTCTCATAAGACGGTTTTAGGATAATTGGTATTCGGATAAATTCATCAGGTATTGGTAAAAACTTTTCAGGCGGTTGCCGATAATCGTCATTGCCTGCATATTGGTCGGGTCTGCCAGATAACCATTCCATGCATTCGTCCAGTAATAATCCTGCGTTTGCCCACTCAGTAAAATAGATTGTTTAATAGTTTGTTTGGATGAATCTGAAATGGGCACGCGGTACAGTACAGCCAATGCATCACTTACCAGTGCGTTGGGATCACCCGGATTAGGAAGGGTTCTTGTAAAAGCGATCACATCAATGATGATCGTCTTTTCATTCCTGGTATAACCATTCCATGTCATCACATCGGTGAACTGGTTACGTTTAGGAAGTGTATCATGGTTGATCCACATTTCATGAAAAGAGGGCTCCTGGTAATAAGCGGGCCAGCCGGATACATCGGGCGGATCGCCGATGTTCTGTCCCATTGAAGCCATCCAGTTGCGCAGGTAACCCCACATGGCATAAGTATCATTATACTCCGTTGCTGCCGGAGGGAACACTACCTTAAACTCACGCATGCAGCCGATCACCTGGTCCACCGGACTTTTGATCAGGCATCCCTGGTTCAGCACATCAAAGAAATGTTCGCTTTTTAAAAGAGCCGACAACACTGGTTTGATCTCGTAATTACTGGTGCGTAAAATAGCTGCCAGCGGTGTGATCACATTTGCTTCAGTAGCTGCATCTATTTTATAATACACAAACCACCTGTACAGGCAGCGGCAGATATATTTTGATACTTCCTGCTTGGCAAAAAGCATGGTGATCAGATCATCGGTTTCCATTGCGCCATCAGCACCGGCACGACCTGTAATAGTTGTACTGTTATAATAAGATGAAAAAGTTTTATTGGTAGCATCATGCTCCGTACTATCAAAATACACTTCGAATGTGTCAGGGTTTATTCTCCAGCCGGTAAGAACTTTAGCAGCTTCCCTTACATCCGGTTCTGTATAAGCAACAGTGGGACCTTTACCGAGCGTAAACAGCTCCATTAATTCACGCGCATAGTTTTCATCCGGCGCTGAAGCTGCGTTCAGGTAACCATTCAGGTAGATCAGCATACCCGGATCAATGGTTACGTTTTTTATCAGTTGCCGGAAATTGCCAAGGCAATTCCTGCGGAGAAGATCATTATGCTTATAAATAAAATGAGCAGCCCTGATGGTATTGGTTTCTGTACCGAAATGATCGGCCCAGAACAAAGTCAGTTTTTCCCTGATGCTCCGGTCCTGGTTAAGCATTACACCTGCCCACCATTTTTTGAAAGAAGCCTGGCGGGCCATATTCAATTCTTCATCTTTGCTTAGATCATTGATCCAGGTAGCGCCTGCAGCCACAGCAGGATCAGGAGTGTCCTGCGCATAATCATTCACAGGAGGCGCAGGTAAAGCAGCAACAGGATTGAGCAATTCATCAACCGCCTGCTCCATGCTAAGCGAGGCAAAATGATCGATGTCGGCTTTCACAGAACCAAACATCGTTCGCTTCAATAAATGTTGTGCTTCATTGCGGGTCCAGGCACCCTGGTAAGGGTTCAACCCTGATTCTGTACGGAAATTGGCAGCAGGAGGGAGCGCTGTCTTTTTTATACGCCTGGCAGTCAGGAAGGCTCTTCTGTCCATTATGATTGGTTTTGGCTTCTTACGGATATTGAACAATGGTTCGCCCGCTTTGTAACAAATATTGCGCCTCAATCATATAAATCGGGAAAATACAATGGACAAGTAGTAGAAATGCGTGACCTTATTTGAGCAGCAGAAGATGTTTTACTTGCGTGATTACAGATTCTCAATCACACCGGCAATCCCCTGCCCACCACCTACGCAAGCTGTTACCATTCCATATTTTTTGTTCAGCCTCTTCATATCATTCACAACCTGGATGGTCAGCTTGCAACCGGTGCAGCCTAATGGGTGACCCAGTGCAATAGCGCCGCCATTGATATTTACTTTTGCCGGATCAAGCCCAGCTTCACGGATCACTGCCAATGCCTGTGAAGCAAATGCTTCATTCAATTCAATAAGATCAATATCATTCAGGCTCATGTTCACCTGCTTCAATGCTTTGGGAATAGCCGCCACAGGACCAATGCCCATGATGCGGGGATGCACACCAGCTGAAGCACAGGCCACCAAACGTGCGATAGGTTTCAAACCCAGTTCATTCATCATCTTTTCTCCCATCACTATCACAAAGGCAGCGCCATCGGATGTTTGAGATGAATTACCTGCAGTGACCACTCCGCCTGCTGCAAATGCAGGTTTCAATTTAGCAAGCACTTCCACGGATGTATCTGCACGCGGACCTTCATCAGTGTCCACTACATAATTTCTTTTTTGTTTTTTGCCTTTCTCATCCAGATACACTTCTTCCACATTGATCGGAAGAATGCCAGGTTTGAAATAGCCGCTTTCAATGGCATGAATAGCTTTGCGGTGTGATTGATAAGAAAATTCATCCTGGTCCTGGCGGCTCACGTTGTATTCTTTTGCAACTGCTTCAGCAGTGAGGCCCATGCTCAGGTAATAATCAGGATCTTCTTTTGCTATAGAATAAGCAGGCACGGTTTTCCAACCTGCTGTTGGCACCAGGCTCATACTCTCTGTACCACCTGCAATAATACATTCTGCCTGCCCCATGCGGATCTTGGCGGTGGCCATGGCAATAGTTTCCAATCCGGATGCACAATAGCGGTTCACCGTAACACCCGGCACGGAAAATCCTAATGCCCTTGCAGAAATGATCCGTCCAAACTGCAGCCCCTGCTCTGCTTCCGGCACAGCATTACCTACGATCACATCATCCACACGGCTGGCTTCCAACTGCGGTACGGAAGCCATCAGGCCTTTGATCACATCTACTGCCAGATCATCCGGACGATAAAAACGGAACCCGCCTCTTTTGGCTTTGCCAACAGCAGTACGGTATCCGGCGATTATATATGCTTCTTGCATGTTCGTTATTTTAAATATTTCAATGGTTGTTTATGCAACTTTCTATCCCAAATTTACTCACAGTTTTCGTACTAACCAAACCCTACTCTCAACTTGAACTATCTTATCGGCATTCTGTAAACACTGATCAGGCGTTTCCTGTTTTTATATTCTACGGAATTGGTGAATTATTTTTCAATTAACTCGCTTAAA
>CBHEUU010000582.1:0-3530 GCA_965990355.1 uncultured Chitinophagaceae bacterium | reverse complement strand
ATCGTGCTTTTAGAAGATGCTGTAATATATCCACACCTGGTAAGACCGATCATTGAACAAAAATGCATGAATTGCCACAACAGCAATAAAGCCAAGGGCGAGCTGGTCATGGAAACGGAAGAGCTATTATTGAAAGGAGGTAAAAACGGGAAACTATGGGATACAAGCGCAACAGACTTTGGATTGATGATGCGACGCATACACCTCCCACTGGAAAATGAGGAGCACATGCCACCCAAAGGTAAACCGCAACTTACAGATGAAGAAGTAAACGTGCTTTACTTATGGATAAAAGACGGAGCCGGTTTTACTAAAAAAGTAACTGAGCTGCCTGAAAACGATTCATTGCGGATGATAGCTGCAACCCACTTTAAAAGCAGCGATGCCGATGTGTATGACTTTCCTGCTGCAGACGAGAATATCATTGCAAAATTAAACACCGACTACCGCGTCGTAACGCCAATCGCTACCGGATCACCGGCCATCTTTGTAAACTTCTACGGATCGGCTCAGTTCAAAAAAGAACAATTAAAAGACCTGGAACAGATCAAAAACAACATTATATCATTGCAGTTAAGCAAAATGCCTGTTACCGATGAAGACCTTAAAATAATCGGAAGCTTCAGTAATTTAAGAACGCTTAATTTGTCGTTTACTTCCATTAAAGGAGAAGGGATCAATTATTTGACCAGCCTGCAAAATTTAAAACATCTTTCTCTTTCCGGAACAACAGTCAGCAGCAATAGCCTTAAACCATTGGCTCAACTAAAAAAATTGCAATCCATCCAGGTATGGAACACTCCTATCAATCAGCAAGACATAGCATCCCTCAAAACAGTTTTCCTGAAAACAAGTTTTGATAGCGGGTTTAAAGGAGATACGGTTTTAGCCAAATTAACCCCACCGGTTATTGAAGCAGGAAAAAGGACTTTCAAAACCGAGATCCCCGTAACAATTAAAAGCCCGGTTAAAAGCGCCGTTATGCGGTATACGCTCGATGGCAGCGAACCAGACAGTCTTGCTTCTCCAATATATAAAGAACCTTTTATTATAAATAAGGCTTGTGTTATAAAAGTAAAATCCTACTTGCCTGGCTGGATAAGCAGCAATACTACTGTTGATTACTTTTATAAAAGCAGCCTGATGGCCGACAGTATACAGATGGTCCCTCCGCCTGATAAGAGATTCGCCGTTAAAAACAATGCTGTACTTATTGATGGGGAACTTGGCCCTCCTGCTTTTTCATCGGGAAGTAATTGGGCAGCATATAGAGAAGCGCCTCTGGAAGCCAACCTGTTTTTCAGGCAACCGGTAGAGATAAATAGCATTACACTCCGATCGCTCATTGACATCAACTCTTATATTATGCCTCCTTTAGAGATCCAGGTTTGGGGCGGAGACAACAGCACATCTTTACACCTGTTAAAAAAACTGAGCCCTCAGCAACCAACCAAAAGCACGGCTCCTTACATTACAAGTTATGAGTGCAGTTTCGCGGCAAAGAAAGTGCAGGCAATAAAATTAATAGTGAAGCCAGTAAGCAGTCTGCCTGCATGGCATCCGGGGAAAAAAGATAAAGGATGGGTGTTTTTGGATGAAGTGTTTATAAACTAATGTACCGGCTCAATTAACACTTCCTGCCCTCTCGATCAATTCTTCTGCACTGCCGGAGGAACGTTTCACCTGCTTCATCGCCTTACCAAAACGCCAGGTGAAAGACAGGGTTGCCACGCGCGTATCGCGCACCAGTTTAAAATATTCTTTAGTGTTTTGAAAATCTGTTAATCCCTGCATCGCCTGGGTGTAAAAGATATCACGCATTACCAAACGGATGGTCCCTTTATTTTTCAGTACCTGTTTGGAAATTCCGGCAGAAACCTGCCCGGTAGGATCAAGCACTTCCTGCAGGTCATTCTGACTTTTAGTAATATAGAAACCGCTCAGCTCAGCAGCCCATCCTTTTTTAAAACGGAACTGGTTATTGACGCTGAAAGTTGCCTGCGTGATAGTTGCTTTATAATCTTTCCAGAGTGTACCCTCAATTATTTTCCGGTTCAGCACTGCCTGGCTGGTAACAGACCACCAGGATGCCAGTTGTAATTGCGCGCTTACAGATAAGCCCAGGTTTTGCATTTTACCCACATTCCCTTCTGTGTAAATGATCATACCTGTTGCGGTATCAGACAGGAATATCTGTGAAAAATAATCAGTCGTGATATTGTAGCTTAAGCCGGTGGACAGGATATCCTTGTACTGATGTGATAGTTCCATATTCCAGGTATACTGCGGCAGGAAATAAGGATTACCCCGCTGGAACGTATACTTGTTGATGATAAAAACAAATGGGTTCAGTTTTTGAAAGCCTGGCCTGTCTATCCTTCTTCCTGCACGGAAAGTAAATGTGTTGAGGGAATCTGCTTCATAGCTGATGAATGCAGTAGGAAACAGGCTGTGATAATTGCGGTTGAAGGAAGAATCTTTTGTTATTGCATTACCCAGTTGCCTGGCTTTGTAATTGGTATACTCATAGCGCAATCCTGCCTGGAAATTCCATCGCCCTGCTTTCTGATCAATGCTGCTGTAAACCGCATGGATATTTTCTTTATATAAAAAATGATTGCTCTTGCCAAGATCATCTTCCCAGTTATTGCCATCACGGTAATAATAACGCGCAAGATTATCCGTGTTCACGCTTGATGTCTTCCATCCGGCTTCCCACAGTAAGCTGGAGAAACGTTTAGAGTAATCGGCTTTGGCAGAAAATATTTGTATATCCGAAGGCACTTCTCCTTTGGTTGCTTCAGGTTGGCTACCGGGTACGGAGGAAAGGTTTTCAAAAAACTGGTCGTTATAAATATCATATCCGATAATGTCTACATCCGCCGCGAGTTCTTCATTAACATTGAAAACATGCCGGGCATTAAGATTGATGCCTCCCTGTTTCAGCCGGCTGGTATTGCGGTTGGTAGTGTAGATAGTTGAATCTTCCTGGCCGGCAGCATTCATCCAGGAAGCATTGCTGTTGCTTTTATTGTCCCTCGTAAGATAAAGACCGGTGAAAGTCAGGCCCAGGGTGGTTTTCTTACTGAGTGAATAATCCATTCCAGTGCGAAGATTATGCGTATAACCTGTGCCTCTTGTTTTATAAGGTTGTTCCAATAAACCTGTTATTGTTCCATCACTTTTATAATAAGTTCGAAGCGCATACATATCCATCAGGTACCTGCGTGCATTAAGGCTATAGGTCAGGAAGAAATTGAAATTGCCTGTCCTGTAATTCAGTAAAAGACTGTTGTTATTCTTTGGCACCCTGCCCTGGCCATAAGCAAGCGTCAATGTACCGTTGAATCCTTTCTGCCGGACCCGTTTAGTGCGGATATTGATCAATCCTGCATTACCGGCTGCATCATATTTTGCAGGCGGGTTATCCATCAGTTCAATGGTTTCCACTAGTGAAGCATTCATTCCATTCAGCAGGTTTTGCAGATCGGCGCCGGATAAGTGCGTCAGTTTACCATCGATCATGACCT
>CBHEUU010000581.1:0-3531 GCA_965990355.1 uncultured Chitinophagaceae bacterium | reverse complement strand
GTTAACGGCTTCACAGGTTTATTTGTTGAAAGCGGAAGTGTATAACCGGGGGATTGGAGTGGCGGCTAATCCGGTTACTGCAAAACAGGAATATGAAGCCGGCATAAAAGCTTCTGTAAATATGTGGACGAAAATTGCCTTCAGCATGCCCGACTGGATTGTGAACAAACCAGCTGCTGCTACTGTGAGCGCAGGAGAACTGAATACACTGCTTACCAACCCTGTTGTCAGCTACAGTGCCAATGCGGCTACTGCGCTGAACCAGATCTATGCTCAATACTGGATCAGCACTTTTAAACAGCCCTGGGACGCATGGACACTGTTAAGAAGGACCGGAACCAATACACAGTATTATGCAACCAACTACGGTATATACAACAGGTTTGTTTATCCTGACAACGAGTTCAGTTACAATTTTGAAAACTGGAAGGCAGAAACAGGCTCCACTGATCTGCCTACAGAAAAAATATGGCTGCAACCATAATCATTCGTAAATTTTGACTTATAAGAGCCGGTTCTGCCGGCTCTCTTTTTGATTTTTAAAACTGCGATCAATGATAGTAAGGACCTTATCAGGTATCGTTTTCCTGCTGTTTCTGAATGTATATAGTTCGTTTGCCCAGCCAAACGTTCATCCTTCTTCTGTAAAATATGAATATCCTTCCGAGCCTGAGGTCAGGGAAAAGCTGGAGAAATGGCGGGACCAGAAGTTCGGCATTATTTTACACTGGGGATTGTATGCTGTTCCCGGAATAATTGAATCCTGGAGTATATGTTCTGAAAACTGGATAGACAGGGATAGTACAATTGCATATGACGATTATAAAAAATGGTACTGGGGGCAGGCTCATAAATTCAATCCTACCCAATTTGATCCTGATAAGTGGGCAGATATTGCCAGGAAAGCAGGCATGCGATACCTGGTCTTTACTACCAAGCATCACGATGGCTTCAATATGTTTGACACAAAGGAAAGCGATTTCAAAATTTCAAATGGACCATTTAAAAATAACCCTAAAGCAGATGTGCTGAAATATGTTTTTAATGCCTTCCGTGAAAAGGAGTTTATGATCGGGGCGTATTTTTCTAAGCCCGATTGGCATTCTGAATATTACTGGTGGCCTAAGTATGCTACTGCAGACCGGAACAATAATTATGATATCCGGAAATACCCATGGCGCTGGAATAAATACAAGCAGTTTACTTTTAATCAGATCAGTGAAATCGTACATAATTATGGTCCGGTGGATATCCTGTGGCTGGATGGTGGCTGGGTGAGGCCACTTGAAACAGTAAACGCCGAAGTGCTTTCCTGGGGAGCAACTATTCCTCAATGGAGCCAGGATATTGATATGCCTAAGATCGCGGCAATGGCAAGGCAGGCGCAACCTGGCTTATTGATGGTGGACAGGACAGTACATGGCCCTTATGAAAATTACCAAACACCAGAACAACGGATACCGGAATCGCAATTAAGCTACCCCTGGGAAAGCTGCATGACATTAGCCGATAACTGGGGATATGTACCCGGAGACCGGTATAAATCTGCTGCAAAAGTCATACACTCTCTGGTTGAAATAGTTGCAAAAGGAGGAAATTTATTACTGGGTGTTGGCCCGAAACCAGACGGAACACTTCCGGATGAGGCAATCGGAAAAATGTTGGAGATCGGTAAATGGATGGACAAAAACGGAGCTGCTCTTTATAATACAAGGACTACACCTAATTACCACGATGCCAATACCTGGTTTACTGAAAACAAAAGCAAAACATTGCGATACGCTATTGTTTGCCTGCCGGAAGATCAATCCGTTTCCAAAGAAATTGTCTGGAAGAATAATCTTCCGAAAAAGGGGACTAAGATCAAACTCTTGCAGACTGGTGAAACAATTAAATGGAAACTGGAGGGGGATAGTGTTCGGGTGTACATTCCGGCATCAATTGTTCGCTCACAGGAACCCAACCCTGCTCTTGCGTTTTCGTTTGTTCCTGCTGAATAACCGGATTTAAATCAAACAATCGCTTTCTCTCCTTTTGTATAAGGAACGCAGCCAATATATTTACCGGGAACCGGCATATATCGCTTTGCCTGTGTGCATCCCGGTTTTGAAGTAAAATATCCAAGTAATGTCAGTTCTTTCATCATCCTGAAATAATGAACAGGCTCTTCCTGTTTTTTATTTTTCATGTACTGTTTCTGCTCATTGTCTATCTGCACCAGTAGCTCATGTCTTTGCTGTGGAGTGATCGCTACAAACTCTTTTCCGAATTTCGATTGGGCCTGATCGTTTATTTTCTGCATGCCTTCCCGGAAAATAGCTTGTTCTTTTTCATCATAACAATCATTTATCATCACGATCATAAACGACCCAACCTTTGCGGCTTTAGCGCCGGGTGTTTTTGTTTCGGGTAAAATGGTTTCAGCAATTTCATCCAGGTAGGCTGAGTCAGTACTATCCAGCACTTTCTTATCCGTCGTTTTACACCCGGTCAAAAAACTATTGGCGCCTGCCAGGGTACCTCCCAGCAGAACTGATATGTATTGAACGGCTTCTTTTCGGGTCATTGGTAAACGATTTTACAGATTTTTCTTTTTCATTTCATCCACGGCATGATTAACAGATCTTGCCGTCAGCGCCATGTATAATATGGATGGACTTTGATTGCCGGTACTTGTCATGCAAGCGCCATCTGTGACAAATACATTCTTACAATGATGTAATTGGTTCCATTCATTGAGCAAAGAAGTTTTAGGATCTTTTCCCATTCTGCATCCGCCCATTTCATGAATATCGAGACCAGGCGGTTGTTTATTATCATTATGAAAAATATTCTTGACACCTCCTTTTTCAAGCATAGCCACGCTTTGCTCCAGGAAATCTTTTACCATTTTATCATCATTGTCATCATAGCCAACCGACATTGCCAGTTGCGGAATACCCCATTGATCGGTTTTATCTTTGCTTAACCTCACATGATTAGTTTCTTTTGCTATTGTTTCACCCTGTAAATACATATACACCCCCCGGGCCGGGTTCTCCCATTTCATCTTTGTAATTACCTCCTATTGTCTCTTTCATGTTTTCTTCTCCTGGTGAGGAACGGTAAGCTCCCGAAAAAGTGGTAAAGCCGCCCACATAATCCGTATCCTGCTTATGCAGGTTACGATAGTTAGCAATGATTGTTTCTGTCGGATTTTTACCCCAAAAATATTTGTCTTCAAAACCTTCTATATCTCCTGATACAAATGCACGATAATTATGAAACATTACGTACTTACCCAATAATCCGGAATTATTTCCCAATCCATTCGGAAAACGCGATGAAGTGGAATGAAGTAATATAAGATTGCTGTTCAATGCCGATGCATTGACAAAAATGATCCGGGAAAAATATTCTGTTACCTGTTTTGTATTTGTATCAATGATCCTTACGCCGGTAGCTTTATCCTGTTTTTCGTCATAGATGATGGAATGAACTACAGAGAAAGGCCTGATGGT
Source organism: uncultured Chitinophagaceae bacterium (assembly GCA_965990355.1). GTDB lineage: Bacteria > Bacteroidota > Bacteroidia > Chitinophagales > Chitinophagaceae > Terrimonas_A. The sequence continues at coordinate 31 of CBHEUU010000581.1, read as the reverse complement.
TAAATTGCCTGTCCGTTCAGCCCAGGGCAGG
>CBHEUU010000580.1:0-3532 GCA_965990355.1 uncultured Chitinophagaceae bacterium | reverse complement strand
TTGTTGTTGGAATTCTTGCCGGTTTTATTCCCGCCTCACAAGCAGCAAGAATGGACCCTGTAGTGGCTATCAGGAGCAAATAGTATTTAACAGATCCCCTGTTTCTTTTATTGCAACGTTTATTCACTGCCCGTTGTCAGCATCAAAAAACCTTATGCGCAAAACGATTCTGGGCTTGCTGATATTTGCAACAGTAGTGGCTTGCAATAAGAAAGATGATGATGATCTGCCAGAAACCACTGGCGTTCTCCAGTTGCTGGACGGCTGCTCTTCTGTAATTGCGTTGGAAGACGGCACACGCCTCGAAGTCGTAAGCAATATTTCGGGGATGGATCTTCAACTCAATAGGCCTTTTGCATTTCGTTACCGTATTAAATCCATTCCAGGCGGTATAAGCATCTGTATGGTCGGGAAAGGCGTCGAAATCGTCAGCCTTCGCTACCTTTGAGGCAAATTTATTGCCTGCATGCCGGTTACCATTCTTGCGATTGAATCGAGTTGTGATGAAACATCTGCGGCCGTGTGTACGGATGGAAAGATATTATCCAACTTTATCGCCAATCAATCCGTTCATGAAAAATATGGCGGCGTAGTGCCGGAACTCGCCAGCCGCGCACATGCACAGAATATAGTGCCGGTAGTGGATACAGCATTGTCATCAGCCAACTGTTCTTTATCATCCGTAGATGCCATTGCTTTTACGCAGGCTCCGGGATTGATCGGTTCATTGCTGGTAGGGTCACAATTTGCCAAATCATTATCGCTTGCATTGAATAAGCCGCTTATAGCAGTGCACCATATGCAGGCGCACGTATTGGCCAATCTTATTGCAGAACACAAACCTTCCTTTCCTTTTTTATGTCTCACGGTAAGTGGTGGTCATACGCAGATCGTGGTATGCGAATCACCTACTCAATTGCGCGTGATCGGCGAAACCATTGATGATGCAGCAGGTGAAGCATTTGACAAATCGGCTAAACTGCTGGGCCTTCCCTACCCTGGTGGCCCGCTGATCGATAAATATGCGAAGGAAGGAAATCCCGACAGGTTCCAGTTTCCCGAACCCCGGATCCCAGGACTTGATTTTAGTTTCAGTGGATTAAAAACATCCATCCTTTATTTTTTGCAGAATGCAGGCACCAGCCTGGTGTATAAAGAAGAGTTCAAAGCAAGCGAACAGGAACGCTATCAATTCATCCAGGAAAATTTAAATGATATCTGTGCGTCTGTTCAGCAACGCATTGTGACCATCCTGTTGAATAAATTGAAAAAAGCAGCACAGGAAACAGGTATTAAAGATCTGTGTCTTGCAGGTGGTGTTTCGGCTAACAGTGGTCTGCGGAAAGCTTTTGAAGAAATGGGAAAGCAACAAGGTTGGAGAACCTTTATTCCCGCATTTCAATATTGTACAGATAATGCAGCAATGATTGCTATTACGGGTTATTATAAATACCAGGCAGGGCAATTTGCCGGGTTGAATATTGAAGCTTCTGCAAGAGCGGAGTGGTAAAGATTATTATTCCTCAAAACACTCATGGGCAATTCTTATTTCCGTTTCAAACAATTTACTGTGCAGCAGGACCGTGCAGCAATGAAGGTAACAACAGATGCCTGCCTGTTTGGTGCCTGGGCCATAAAGAATATACTTGCCCATGCAGAAGGAAACGATATCCTGGATATTGGAACAGGTACAGGACTGTTGAGCCTGATGATCGCACAGGAGGTAAACGCACAAATTGACGCCATTGATATCGACAAAGCAGCAGCAGAGCAGGCAAAGGAAAACACAGGCAATTCTCCCTGGAAAGAACGGATACATATTTTACAGGGTGATGCGCGGGAATTTGATTTTGGTAAGCAATATGACATCATTATCAGTAATCCGCCTTTTTATGAAAACGAACTTACTTCAGCAAATACACGTAAAAACACAGCTCATCATGATGCGGGGTTATTGATAAATGAGCTTTTAAGTATTATTTCCCTGCAACTGAAAGAAAATGGCCGCTTTTACTTATTGCTGCCTTTCAAAAGATATGAGGAAATAAAAACTGTTATTCATAAATATGGTATGAAATTGGGGATAGTATGCCTGGTGAAGCAGTCCACAGAACATTCTTTTTTCAGAGTATTAATCGCCGGAGGGAAAAAAGAAGAAACTATCGAAGTGGAAGAATTAGCTATTAAAGAAAGTACAGGGAAATATACTGAGGAGTTCAGCCGGCTTTTAAAGGACTATTACCTGTATTTGTAAAATTTACCGTGAATAGTATCTTTATTGTTCAGCTTTAAAAATTCGACACATGAAAACCCGAAATCTTTTTTTCCCGATAATGTTCGCCGCATATATCCTGGCTTCTTGTTCGCATCATCACCATTCAGGCAAAACATTGCCTCCTGGCCAGGTCAAAAAAGTAACTGGCTCCAAATCGGCCAAGCCTTATGCGCCGGGGCAGCAGAAGAAAAATTATTAAGAAGAGCGAAAACACAGGGAATCTTTTTTACAACCCTTTTGCATAATCTTCAAGATAGGAATAGAGCTTGGTCAATTCTCCATTGTTCGTCATTGTTGCTCTTTCAATAATGTCTGAACTTCCTTTCACCAAATCCTCCAGCACAAACTTGATCAGTTGTTCCCCGAAATACCGTGAAGCATCTCTTGGTAATTCATTAGGCAGATTGCCTACAGCCATCACATCAATGGAACCTGTTTGATACGGCGGGGTTTTCAGCAGCGTGTTCCGGTCCACTCCATACACAGGGTCTTCCATGGTTTGATCACCGAGATTGATCGGAACAGAACCATCAGCATCATCGGTTATATCTGCGATGGTTTGGATAATGAAATCATCCGCCGCTACGTCTTTCTTTTCAAATAAGCGGGGTACATCTTTATCCCAATAAATTCCATTCATCAGGATATCTGTTTGTGCAGCATAGGGAAGAAACCGGCATTCGTAATCGCCCGGATGATCATGAAAATCTTCCCGGTCGTAGGTGCCTGTTTTTTTATGGCGGTACAGATCCGGTCCTTTCAATTGTGTGTATACGGGATAGGAAAACCGGCGGCGCAGGTAATCATCCGGCTCCACTTCATGAATGCCCATCAGGTTCATGATCTCAAGGATGCCATGCGCTACGCGGCCACTGCCGGTAACGGCAATTTTGACATTGGGTAAACGAAGTCCGAAATAATGGTGGATCAGTTCACGGAAACTTCTTTCTTTATACACCCTGTCCAGCGAATACAACCCTGTCCGGTTGCCATAAGCCATTATACCATTATGTGCGCCCACTACACCTGCAAAAAAACCAAAGCCGATAATGCGTTGTCCGTCTTCATGCTCCAGGCATTCATAATCTATCAGCCGTATTTTCTTATCTAAAATAGCACGCAGCAGGGGTTGGTTATGCGGTTGCTTTTTCTTGGTATGGGAAAAGAACAGGTAGGTTTTGCCGGGCAGCAACTGGGCCACCGGCACTTCTTTGATGCCCATCAGTATATCGCAGTCGCTCAGATCTTCCCTCACTT
>CBHEUU010000579.1:0-3544 GCA_965990355.1 uncultured Chitinophagaceae bacterium | reverse complement strand
GATACCGATGTATACGCTGCAAGGTCAATTTTAGCAGAGCTGCTGTCGGGTAGTTTTCTTTTATTGATAAAAGGCTCTGATAAAGCAAACCGCAAGCCTGCATTTACATTGGGAATATTCAATCCCAGGTTGGGAAGCGTTGTGCTGCCATTGGAAATATGCATAATACCAACGCCGGCATCAAGGTATAAGCGGTCAAACAGTTTTATTTCATGTTGAAAAACCAGGCTCAGGAAAACATTGAAGCGTGTGCCGATCAGTGTATTCTTTGGGTTGGTATATACATTGTATGGCTTGCTGATCAAAGCTGCGCCGCCTCCCATTTTAAGACTGCCTTTGTAAGAGCCAGATGAAAGTAAAGGAAAACGGATATAAGGGTACAAAGCATACAGGTTGCCTATATATTCCTTGCTGCCAGGATTCCCAAACAGGAAGCCGACACCAACAGCAGGATAGCGGTGCGATACCTGCCAGTCTTCTTCGCCCGTAGTTGTTTTTTCAAGATATACTTCACCAAAAGAGGAGTAAGAGTCCCGGATATATTCTGCTTTGGGTTGGGATGTAAAATAAGACCCATAATAAAACCTCGCACCTATAGAAAAATTATGATTTTTTGGAGAGGAAGGGAGACTGTCCTGTCCGGAAGCGGCGGATAAACAAAACAGTTGAACAAAAAGCCATACAAAAAGAAAAGAACTGGTACAGCTGAGTTTGAACATAGGCAGGAGTTTAAGGCTTTGCAAATATAGGGATTAGAATGAGAGTGAAATAAGCATCAGGGCTGAATTTGAGGCTTCAACTGCACATAACTCCAGGCACTGAAAGGTACCAGCAGCAGGCAGAAGAAAGACCAACAGGACCCGGTGAACTTATAAAGCAGCACAGAAAGCAACAACAGATAGGGAAGATAGAAGACTAATAAAAGGGCTGTAAGAATCGAATCATAATGATCATTATGAAATGCTCTCCTAAGAGTGTACTGCCTGATAGGTTGATATAAGGGGGCATGCAATACACAACCGGCAAATGCAGGAATAGCCAGCAGGATTTGTTTCAACCCGGATGGTTTTCTTTCCAGCAGTTTTGTTTGCAGCATAAGATCATGCTGCGGGATCTCATACACTCTTTTTTCAAGCTGCTGACGGAGTTTGTTATTGAACGCCTGTATCCTGGCGCCTTCTGAAGCAGTGACGGGTAAATCTTTTTCTGTTATGGGATCTCCAAAATAAATAAACAGGTTTTTTCCAAAACTGCGGAAGGAATTATAATTAATACATAACGGCAACACTTTGACGGGGATGCCTTCTTCCCAGTTATCGATTGCCAGTCTTGCGGTACCTTTTTTCAAAGGCCGCAGATGCCATTCATTCACACATTTTCCTTCGCTGAAAATGAGCACAACCCCTTTTTCACGGAATATTTCTTTGCAGGCATCAAAGGTTTCATAATTGCTGCTGAGGTTTTCCACGCCTTCGCTGACACGGTAAACCGGCAATATCTTTATAGCATTGAGCAGGCGGGTAATGAACCTGTTTTTGAATACATCTCCACGGGCGAGTGACCAGATGGGCTGTTCAAAAAGCGAGTCGAGAATGACTGCATCCAGGAATGAATTGGGATGGTTGGCTGCCAGCAGCAGGGGGCCTTCTTCCTTCAGCAATCCGGGTTTATCCAGAATGATGAGGCGGCAAAAAAGGGGACGGAGCAGGCGGACGTAAATCTTCAGGCAGTTATACAGCAAAAGGGTTTTTCCGGTGAATATAGCCCAAATAAGATGATAATGAAAGGGAACGGTGAATGGAGCGTTGCAACAAACGCTGAATCAGGGTGTTATAAGTGGCTTTACCTTCAAAAAAACCTTCCCAAAACCCGTACATTTCCCGTATCTTTGCTGCCCCGATTTAAAACCTTCGGGATTTTATCATGTTTGAAAATTTAATTCAAAAACACTTAAACGCTGATGCACAGGAGTCTGGTTCTGCTACGGCAGAAGCAACTACAGCGACAATAACTGCACCTGTAGCTACTGCTCACGACGATTTCGACTGGAGCGTAGACAAACGTAATGTTACTTCTTACACCAAAGAAGAAAAAGAAAAGTACGACAAAGTGTATGACAACACTTTCGTGCAACTGAACGATGGTGAACTGATCCAGGGCACTGTTGTAGGCCTTACTAAAACTGACGTTGTATTGAACATCGGTTTCAAAAGTGATGGCCTGATCTCCCTCAACGAATTCCGCGACCTGCAGAACCTGAAAGTGGGGGATGAAGTGGAAGTGATGATCGTAGAGAAAGAAGACCGGGATGGTCACCTGAACCTGAGCCGCAAACAAGCGCGTATCACACGTGCATGGGAGCGCATTGTGGAAGTACACAAAACAGGCGAGGTTATCACCGGTACTGTTACTTCTAAAACAAAAGGTGGCTTGATCGTGGACGTGTTTGGAATGGAAACATTCTTGCCAGGTTCTCAGATCGACGTTAAACCTGTTACAGACTATGACCAGTTTGTAGGAAAAACTATGGAGTTCAAAGTGGTGAAGATCAACGAAACCATCAAGAATGCTGTAGTATCTCACAAAGCCCTTATCGAAAGCGATATTGAAGCACAACGTGCGGAGATCATGAGCAAGCTGGAGAAAGGACAGGTACTGGAAGGAACCGTGAAGAACATCACCGATTTCGGTGCGTTCATGGACCTTGGCGGCCTGGATGGTCTGCTGTATATCACTGATATTTCATGGGGCCGTATCTCTCACCCAAGTGAGGTGTTGAAAATGGACCAGAAGATCAACGTGGTGGTACTGGACTTCGACGACGAGAAGAAACGTATCAGCCTTGGTCTGAAACAACTGACTCCGCATCCATGGGATGTGCTGGCAGAAAATATTGCCGAAGGCAATATTGTGAAAGGGAAAGTGGTGAACATTGAAGATTATGGTGCGTTCCTGGAAATCCAGCCTGGTGTTGAAGGTCTGGTTCACGTAAGTGAGATCACCTGGGCTAACACACCGATCAACGCTAAAGAATTCTTCAAACTCGGCGACGAGCATGAAGCGAAGATCGTTACCCTGGATAAAGGAAGCCGTAAGATGAGCTTGTCCATCAAACAACTTTCTCCTGATCCCTGGAATGATATCGAAACCAAATTTGCAGAAGGAAGCCGTCATACCGGCCTGGTGAAAAACATTACCAACTATGGTGTGTTTGTAGAACTGGCTCCTGGTATCGGTGGTATGATCCATATCAGCGATCTTAGCTGGTTGAAGCGTTTCAATCACCCCAGCGAATACACTAAAGTTGGTTCTAATATCGACGTAGTGATCATGGGTATTGATAAAGAGAACCGCAAGCTGCAACTGGGACATAAACAACTGGAAGAAGATCCCTGGAATACCCTGCAGGATACATTCGCGATCGGTACCACTCATGAAGGTACTGTGATCCGCAGGGATGACAAGGGCGCTGTAGTGCAGTTGCCTTATGGCCTGGAAGGCTTTGCTCCTAACCGTCATCTTACCAAAGAAGATGGCAAGAGCA